>CAYRIG010000087.1:0-6555 GCA_964424315.1 uncultured Dehalococcoidia bacterium
CGCTACAATAGCGAATATGGCGCCTGAATACGGTGCAACATGCGGATTCTTTCCAATAGATGATCAGACTTTAAGATACTTGAGAGGTACCGGTAGAGAGGATTCTCTTATTGAATTAGTAGAGGGATTTTCGAGGGAGAATGGGTTTTATTACGATCAGCATAATGAACCAGAATATAGTACCAATCTTCATTTCGATATTTCTAAGGTTATTCCTTCAATGGCAGGTCCGAAACGTCCACAAGATAAAGTTTCTTTAAACCAGATTCCAGAGAATTTCGACAAATCATTTGAAAATATATCAAATGACAATCACAAAATAACTATTGATGAAGAAGAAGTGATGCTTGGCGATTCAGCGGTAGTTATCGCAGCTATTACCAGTTGCACTAATACTTCGAATCCTTCAGTGATGGTGGGAGCTGGATTGCTAGCAAGGAATGCTAGGAATAAAGGTTTAAAAAGAAAGCCATGGGTAAAGTCAAGTTTGGCACCTGGTTCTACGGTAGTAACCAGATATCTTGAATCAGCTGGATTGAACGAAGACCTTGATCACTTAGGTTTCAATACTGTTGGATATGGATGTACAACATGTATAGGTAATTCAGGACCATTGCCGGAGCCTGTAGCAGAGTCTGTGTCAAGTAATGATTTAACTGTTGCTGCAGTTCTTAGTGGTAATAGAAATTTCGAAGGTAGAGTACATCCTCAGGTCAAAGCAAATTATTTAGCCTCTCCGATGCTGGTTGTAGCTTACGCTTTAGCAGGTAGAGTAGATGTTAATTTGGTTAGCGATCCGATAGGGCAGAATGATGTTGGGGATGATGTTTTTCTTAAGGATATTTGGCCGTCACAAGAAGATATTTCAGATGCTATATCTTCTTGTCTAACTCCTGAGATGTTCAAAGAGCAATATGGTACTGTGGTTGATGGTCCGAAGGAATGGCAAGAATTAAACACTTCTTCAACTTTGAACTTTGAATGGGACGGTGGATCAACTTATATACAAAAGCCCCCATATTTTGAAAATTTTTCAGAAGACCCATCCTTGAGAACCGAAATAACTAACGCCAGAGTTTTGGTATACCTAGAAGATTCTGTTACCACGGATCATATTTCCCCAGCAGGTTCAATACCACCCAAAGCACCGGCAGGACAATTTTTGCTGAGTAGTGATGTGCCCCAATGGGAATATAATTCGTTTGGCTCAAGAAGAGGCAATCATGATGTGATGGTTCGTGGAACATTTGGAAATATTCGTTTGAGAAATAAATTGACTCCTGACATGGAAGGAGATTGGACTAAGCATTTTCCTACGGAAGAAGTTATGAGAATATATGAGGCTTCGGAAAAATACAGGTCAGAAGATGTTCCGTTAATTGTAATCGCTGGAAAGGAATATGGTACTGGTAGTTCTCGGGATTGGGCAGCAAAAGGTCCTATGCTACTAGGAGTCAGAGCTGTCATAGCTCAAAGCTTTGAAAGAATTCACAGATCAAACTTGATTGGTATGGGGGTTTTGCCTTTAGTATTTGAAAATGGAGTATCTGCAGAATCTTTGGGATTGGATGGAACGGAGCTGTTTGAAATACTTGGTGTTGCAAACAGTGTCAAACCTGCATCTAAAATTGAAGTTAAAGCTGTTTCAAACTCAGGAAAAATTACCAAGTTCCAAGTTTTGGTGCGAATAGACACTGAAATTGAAAATCAGTATTACAGGCATGGAGGTTTACTTCCTTACGTGTTACGCCAGATGATGTCGTAATACAGATGATTTGTCAGCAAAATCTTTGCCTAGTTTTTGTACATCGTCCTTAAGCAACGGGTACATACCGATAACTTCTTAGTTGTTCCGTTTATACTAACAGTCGCCTTTTGGGTGTTTACCTGCCATTTGGTTCTAGTCCTTCGCTTGGAATGGCTGACATTATTCCCAGATTGACTTGATTTTGAACAAATTTGGCATCGCGCCATAATATCACTTTATCCTTTCTTACCCTCTAAACATATCGTTAATTGTTAACTTAACTTAATTACACAATTAATTAGTGTATTAGATATTTATATGTCAAAAGTAAATGCTACCATATGATGAAAATTTGAACAATCATATCGATATGTGTAAACAAGCAAAGAATATATTGGATGGGATAACTCTTGTAGAGATGTTTTCAGTAGCATTATCTAAACTTGAGGACAATATTGAAGCGGTTAATTCATTGAACGTTTTTCCAGTTCCGGATGGGGATACCGGTACTAATATGGTTTTGACATTGAAATCAGTAGTCGAAGCTGCTCGCGAAAGTACAGTTGAATCTGCAGGTGACGTTGCGAAAATATTATCAAAAGCAGCCCTGAATGGAGCAAGAGGCAATAGTGGCGTGATTTTGTATTCATTTATTAAAGGATTTTCTTTGGGAATCGGAGACTCAAAGGAATTAGATGCCTCTTTATTCGTAAAATCACTTGAACAATCTAAATTATCTGCATATAAATCAGTCAGCAATCCGGTCGAAGGTACAATGCTCACGGTGATATCGCGTATTTACGATATAGCTTCGAAAAGCCTAGCAGATGTATCAGGTTTAAGCGAATTGTTGAAAATAGTTGTTAAAGAAGCAAACAAAACTGTTAAAGAAACGCAGTTTATGTTGCCTGTGTTAGAAAAGGCGGGAGTAGTTGATTCAGGAGGGTATGGGTTGCAACTAATTTTAGAGGGAATGTATCAATATTCTGCTGGCTTGGCCCAATTTGAATCTCTAGACGTCGGTAGTAAAATACCGGATTTGTTATCAATCGGGAACTCTGAGTCAATAGAATCAACCGATGGTGATTCTGAATCAAATCAATTTAGCCAATCAGGTGATGATTTGCACAAAATAGAAGAAGATGATTATGGTTACTGTACTCAATTTTTGGTTGAAGGCGATGAACTTGATGTTGATGCAATTAGGGGAAAAATTAGTAACATAGGGTCATCAACGGTTGTTATTGGTGATTTAAGTAATGTAAGAATTCATATCCATTTAGAAGATCCTGGTTCTGCGATATCTTTTATGGTTCCCTATGGCATTATCAGTGAAGTCTCTATTCAAAACATGGATCAACAGCATGAGGAATTTAAAGATAAGAATCCAACTTCAGCGAATGGTTTCTCAATAATTGCAGTTGCTGCAGGATCTGGTATTTGTAAATTGTTTAGGCAATATGGTGTAGATGTGGTTGTAGAGGCAGGTCAAACTAATAATCCATCTGTAAAGCAGTTACTTGATGCGATAGAAAAAGTCGATTCAGAACAAGTTGTTTTATTACCAAATAATTCGAACATAATTCTATCAGCAAATGAAGCTGCAAAATCTTCGGGCAAAAATGTTAGTGTAATTCCATCTAAGTCAATACCGCAGGGTATAAATGCCCTATTAGCTCTTGATAAAGAAAAGTCACTCGAACTAAACTTGCCTGCAGCATTAGGTGTGATAGAAGATATTTGTGTAGGTGAAATTGCTAGATCTGTTAGACCTTTTAAGCTAGATGATGGAGAAAATATCGAAAAAGGAGAGTACTTAGGAATACTGAATGGTGAAGTAGTGGTTGGCGGTAAGGATCTAATTGAAGTTGTTTTGAATCTAATTAAAAAAGGGCTAACCGACTCTTTCGAGTTAATTAGTATATATTGGTCAGATTCTGTTGGTTCGAATCTAGCAATAGAAATAAGCGATGTTGTAGCCAGTAGGTTTGAAAATGTAGATGTTGAGATTTTTGAAGGTAACCAACCAATATATGATTTAATAATATCAATGGAATGATATAGTGATGTCATTAAGACATTGTTGAATGTGCGGTTAATAAATAATTAGTTGAGAGGAGGTTTAACATGGGTGTAAAAATAATAACGGATAGTACTTCCGATATACCTGAATCGATTGTCTCAGATTTGGATATAGAGGTTGTGCCTTTGAATATACATATTGGACAAGATAATTTTAAACATGGGGTTGATATTGGCACCGATGAATTTTATACAAAACTGTTAACTGGTACCGAACTGCCCAAAACTTCTCAACCATCTCCAGGTGAATTCTTGGATGTATACAATAAGTTTTTAGACCAATCCGATGCTATAGTTTCCATACATGTCACTTCAAAATTAAGTGGCACATATAATTCTGCAATACAGGCTAAAAGTGAATTAAACATAACAAAGCCAATAGAAGTTGTAGATAGTGCTACAGTGAGTATGGCTTTGGGCTTGGTTGTTATTAGAGCTGCTAAAATTGCAAAAGACGGTGGCACTTTAGAAGAAGTTTTGAAAGAAGTAGAACATTGTTCTAGCAATACTGAAGTCCTCGTTGTTTTAGATACGTTGGAATATCTTGAAAAAGGTGGCAGAATTGGGAAAGCCAGAGCACTAATTGGCTCAATTCTGAGTTTAAAGCCTATTTTGACAGTTGAAGACGGGATTGTAGGTACGTTTGGCAAAGCGAGAACATTTACTAAGGCAATGAATAGCTTGGAAGAAGCCATTCAAAGTTTCACACCTGTTTCAGATGCCTCTGTGTTTTACAGTACTGATAAAGGTATTGCTGACGATATGATAGATAGGTTATCTGGGATTGTTGAACCTGATAAATTAGTTGTTTCACGTATAGGTCCAACAGTTGGAACTTACGCTGGTCCCAAAGCGATTGCAGTAGCAGTGATAAAGAAATAATATTCAGAAATATTTGGAAAATTGAATTGGCACATAGCACTGGCTTTTATTCAAAGGATGTTTTTATTTGGCTATGCGTGAACAAGATCGTTCCCAATCAACTAAGTTAAATACATTTAAGAATATTCTTGAACAGGAATTAGATTCTAATTTTGATGATGTCGTAGTTATTGGTGGAATAGATGAGTTTATTGAAAAATGGAAGGTAGAACTTTTTTCAAAACTGGGTGATTTGCCTTCTTATTCAAAACTTTCAAAATCAAAACGTAAATCATGGATTTCTAGTGTCTTGAGGAAAATCAAGGAAGTTGATTTTCCTCAAGATTCGAGCAAGTCTGGTTTTATTAACTCCAAAACTAAGGTTAATAAGATTTCAAATCAGTCAGTGAAATTGACTGACAGCGTTTATCGTATTGAGGGAATAACGCGAAGAAATATATCAGAATCAGACCTGTCCAAATTAAATATAAATGATATTAATGATTTGTTGTATTTTATTCCCAATCGCCACAATGATTTCGGCGATATTCGCAAAGTATCAGATTTAATGAATGGAGTTGAGCAAACTATTATGGTGAATGTGTGGGAGGGGAGTGTCAAAAAGATTAGGCCAAGGTTATGGTCTATAAAAGTAATTGTAGGTGATGACAGTGGCAACGTTTCCTGCAATTGGTTTAGGCACGGGTATAAGAAGCCATACCTTTTAAGCGCCTTCAAGTCTGGCACCAAACTGGTTATAAGTGGCAAAACCAGTTTATTTGCTGGAAGAATAACTTTTCAATCCCCTGAATATGAGTTGGTTAATGAGGCAAGTGATTCATTGGTGCACACTAGTGGTTTGGTGCCTGTGTATCCGATAACTGAAGGAATCACTCAGCGGCGAATTAGAAATGTGGTGAAAATGGGAGTAGATTCGATGGTGGCGGAAGTAAAGGATTATTTGCCAAATTACATAAAAAAAGATTTGGAATTCATGAGTCTTGCCACTGCGATAAAAAATATACATTACCCAAGTTCTGTTCAAGAGTATCAAGACGCGAGAAGGAGACTGGCTTTTGATGAATTTTTTGTGCTGCAATTAACTGTTTTGATGAAGAAATTATCTTTAAAGGCAGAAAATCAGGTTCTTGATCTAAATATAGATTCAAACAAAATAAATAAATTTATTGATTTACTTCCTTTTAAACTAACGGGTTCACAAAACGTGGTCATAAAGGAAATCCTAAATGATTTAACTAGTCAATCTGTTATGAACAGGTTATTACAAGGAGATGTAGGTAGCGGTAAAACAGTTGTGGCTCTTATCGCGGCGCTTGCGATGGTATTTGATGGATATCAAGCAGCGTTTATGGCACCTACAGAAATTTTAGCACAACAACATTATTCCACTTTATCAAGATTGTTTTCGTTTGGGCACATTATTGAAAGACAAGAAACCCATATTGTTTTAAATTTACCAGGCTTTGACAAAACAATAACTATGGGAATATTGATTGGCAGTATGAAGCAATCAAGCAAAAAGATTATTGTTGAAAAATTAAATAAAAAAGAAATCAATATAGTGGTAGGGACACACGCTTTAATTCAAGATGATGTAAATATCCCCAACATGGGTTTAGCTGTAGTAGACGAGCAGCACAGATTTGGAGTCGAACAAAGAGCTACTCTTAGGAATAAAGGTAATAATCCACACATGTTGGTGATGTCAGCAACTCCTATTCCCAGATCTTTGAATTTGACAGTGTATGGTGATTTAGATATATCGATTTTAAATGAACTGCCAGTTGGCAGAAAGGAAATTAAAACTGTTTTTATTAACGACGAAGATAGAACAAAAGCATATG
>CAYRIG010000088.1:0-6525 GCA_964424315.1 uncultured Dehalococcoidia bacterium
GATATTGGTGACAACGATAATTACCATACTGTAGTGATTGGAAGTTATGACGTGTTTAGACAAACATTAGACACGTGTAATATAAATTTGAAATTCAATACTATTAAATCTATTGAAGAACTTAACAAAGATGATCATTCGATACACCTTTTAGACCTCAACAATACACCTGCTGAATTACAAATGGGTAAAGTTGATGCTGGAGCTGGCAAAGCTTCTGTAGAATGGGTTTTAAAGGCAGGTGAATTAGCATCTAAAATAACTGACTCTGCAATAGTCACAGCACCTATTAATAAAGAGGCTTGTACTCTCGCTGGGTACAAAGACATAGGCCACATGGAAATTTTTCAAAGCCAGACCAATAGCAAAGAGGTTGCTACGATGCTGATTGCTGATAACTTGAGAGTCGTCCATTTAACAACCCATCGATCTTTAAGAGTGGCCTGTGATTATGTGACTAGAGAAAACGTTTACAACAAAATTAAACTAACTCATGAATATTTCGTTAATTGCGGTTTCACCAACCCTAAAATAGCAGTTTCAGCGTTAAATCCCCACGCTAGTGATGGAGGTATTTTAGGAGACGAAGAAGCTGAACAAATCAACCCAGCCATAACCGATGCGAAAGCTATAGGAATTAATGCCACCGGTCCAGTACCGGCTGACACTATATTTAATCAAGCTATTGATGGCAAATACGACGTTGTTTTGGCTATGTATCATGACCAAGGACATATCCCAATTAAAGTACATAACTGGGAAAAAAGCATTAGTGTGAATCTTGGACTACCATTTGTTAGAACATCTGTAGACCATGGCACCGCTTTTGATATAGCCGGTAAAGGTATAGCCCACCATGCAAGTATGAAAGAAGCAATTCGTATAGCAGTAAGTTTATGTGTAAACAAAAAGCTATAATACAAATATCTAATACTTGAGGATAATTCAATGGGTAAAATAGGATTCATAGGCGGTGGTATTATGGCTGAAGCTTTGATTTCAGGCATATTAAACTCCGATTCATACCAACCTAATCAAATTAGTGTAAGTGATCCAATCAAAGCGAGAATCGACGAACTGGGGAAAAATTATGGAATAATATGCTCTACAGACAACCAAAAAATAATTAAAGAATCTGAAATCCTAGTAATTGCAGTCAAACCTCAACATATAGAGACAGTGTTAGATGAAATTAAAACTTTTGGGGAATCTACCCAAATTGTTATTTCAATAGTAGCTGGAGCGAATTTGAATTTACTTACATCTAAAATTGGCCATAACTGTGTTGTAAGAGTTATGCCCAACACACCTGCACAAACTGGTGATGGAATGATTGTATGGACTGCGGATAAAGGTGTTTCTATAAAACACCATCCAATAATATCCGACATATTACAATCGTTAGGAAAAGAAATTTATTTCGAAGATGAAAAATATATTGATATGGCAACAGCGGTAAGTGCCAGTGGACCAGCATACGTCGCTATTGTCATAGAATCACTAATTGACGCAGGAGTATATATAGGGCTACAACGAGAAATATCAAAAACTCTTGTAATGGAAACTTTTAAAGGAAGCATAGAGTACTTGGGCAAAACTAACATGCATCCAGCAAAATTGAGGGAATCTGTCTCATCGCCTGGAGGCGGAACCGTTGAAGCCGTAAAATCTCTCGAAGAAAACGACATCCGAGCTGCTTTTTACAAAGCCATTAAAGCTGCCTATAATAAATATCAAGTTTTAGGTGAAATGCACAATAAATGACAGCATTACTACAAGCCTTAGAACATATCTTAACTTTATTGATGATAGCTATATTCGGAAGGGTGATTCTGTCTTGGATTTTCCCAAGAGGCGAAGATCCTTTAAGTAGATTTTTGTTAGTAGTTACTGAACCTGTATTGCAACCTGTCAGGAAATTATTGCCAAATTTTGGGATGCTAGATTTAAGCCCTATGATTGTTATATTCGTGATTGTTGCAATCAAGAATGTCATAAACTAACATAATTATTTGGAAAACCAAATTATTGCTGTAAAGTAACTTCTCCAGAAGAAAATTCTCTTATTGAACCATCAGTTAATTTAACAATCAAATCACCGCTATTAGATACATCAATAGCTTTGCCATTAAATTTCTGATTAGATATTTTCGACGTTATTTCAATATTTTTGTGCAAAGTATCTAAGTTATTCTTCCACTCAGATACAATATCTGATGTTTCAATTGAACTGTATCTGACATCTAGATGTTGTAGCAGTAACGATAAAACCTTATTTATGTCAAAAGTAATCAGTGTTTCACAATAAAGACTAGTCGCATCAAATTCCTCACTAAAACTATTTGGGTTAGAATTAACATTCAATCCAATCCCAACAAAACAATCTGTACCAACTGGATATGTGTCAACCTCTATCAGAACACCTGCAATCTTACACCCGTTTACCCTAACATCGTTAGGCCATTTAATAGTTGGCTTTACATTTGCAATTTTTTTTATAGTGTCGGTAATTGCTAGTGATACTACCATATTTAATTCCCGTAATATCTTATGGCTCGGTTTTAATAAAATTGAAATCAATAAATCTTTATCAGGTTCTGATAACCAAGACCTGCCAAATCTACCTCTACCGTTTTTTTGTAACCCGGCAACAACAACTGCACCTTCTTTAGCATTTGACTCAGCTAATTCCCTTATAGTTTCCATAGTAGATTCGACCACATCAAAATATAACAATTGCTCACCAATTGTTTCGGTAATTAACATGTTGCGAACTAAATCTATATCTATTTTTTTATTCATCTATATCTCAAAATACTTTGGCATCATTGATATAAACGCTATTACCGAAAACAGAAACTTCTAATTCTTGTTCATATAAGTTCCCATAACTATTTCTTTTGGCGTAATAACTTTCCATTTTTATGACGGGACTTAAGGTACTGTGCTTGATTAAACCTTCTGTAATAATCCTTCCATCAAAATTTGTATCAGTATCTATACCAAGTAATTCAATTATTGTAGGGGCAACGTCAATATTTCCGGTTGGGTTTTCAACAACATTATTTTCTTTAAAATCTGGTCCATAACCAATAAGAACAGAACGATGTTCCGTTGCACCAATTGATCCATGCTGACCATGACCAACTTCGCCACTTGAACTATAAACCATCCCCTGCACCCCATTATCATTAACTCCATTTGTCCATTTAAAGGAAACTGCCAAATCAGGTTCCCTTATTCCATTCAGACCAACCTTATTTAAGTCAATAGTTCCTTCAACATCTCCATCTTTGTGCGAAGCGAATATATTACCACACCAAGGCTGTGAGGTAAGGTGGTCAATCAAAATTTCAAGGGTGTTTCTATTGAATGGATTTACATAAAATAAAACAGAGCCTCCATTCGGAGCTACAAGTATTTCCTCATCGCATTTTATTGAATCAACTATTTTTGATTTAACAAAATCCTCAACATCGACTACACCTTTTATTGTCGAGTAACCGTGATCAGATACAATTACTATATTTAGGTCGTTTCGTCCTTTTGTTTCTATGTATTTGTGTAACTGCCCAATTTGCGAATCAACAATAGACAATGCATTATTAGACGATTCACCCCCCACAGGAGAATAATGCTGGACACTATCTGGATTATTACACCAAAACATTGAAACTTCAGGATTTAACTCATCAAGTATATGAGAGGTGAATATTTTCATTGCATGTTCTAATCTAGATTCATCATTTTGTGACTTAACCGGCCATTCACCAAATCTAGAAATAATATCTGGATAAAGCATATCTGGAATTGAGAATTCAGGATGTATGACAATTCCATTATCAGATAAAGTTTGATTATGTAGATAGGCATTCCCACTAGAACCAATATTCACTGCTGCAAATCTCATTCCATAGTTAGATAAAATATCAACTATATTAGGAACAAGTAAAATTGATTTGATTTTTTTATTCACAGATTCTATCTGTGGTTTTAAAGCAGGAATTACCAATGATTCATCATAATCTTTAATTACCATAGTATTACCCACCAAACCGTGATGCCCAGGATAACATCCAGTCAGCATACTCACAGTATTGACCCGTGTTACTGTTGGAAAAACCGAATGGTGGTTAGAAAAAAAAGTTCCATTCTCAAGCATCCGGTATAAATTAGGCATTTGTAACTGAGTTATTTGGGAAGGTTGTAATCCGTCAATACCTAATACTATTACTTTATTATTCATTAACAATTCTTCTTGCGACTATTCTCTACCAACCAACAGCATATCCATCCCTTCTAGGATCGGCTCCTCCCCAATATGCACCATCTTTATTATCTACAAAAATCCCTTGAGCTCCGCCAACAGTCCTTGACCAAGGCCCTACATTATTTAATATATGCCCTTTTTCATCCAATTGCTTCAAAATTTTTTCACCAAATCTATCTTCTATGTCAACATTTAGCCCAGACCCAAGGCGGAATCTTGGTACTTCAATAGCTTGCTGTATGTTCATATCGTAATTAAGTATATTGTTCAATATTTGAGGAGTTGTATGCAAAATACCATATCCGCCGGGAGTTCCAATACTTAACACCAGTTGGCCTTTATGATAAACCTGTGTAGGTGCTACAACAAAATCGACTTCTTTACCTGGCGCTATCACATTAGGGCTTGAACTATCCTCATCGAAATAGCTACCCATATTATTAAGAAAGATACCTGTATCAGATAAAGCTGCACCGGTTCCAAAACCTCCACCTAGGGTCTGAGTAACAGATATGGCATTTCGGTCTTTGTCCACAACACTAAAATGGGTCGTCAATCCACCTTCTTTAGCAAATATTTCCCCAGGAGAAAGACTGTTTATTGGTTTATTTTTGACATATCGATCCCCTGCTACAGCTTGTGCCTGATCCAAATTCAATCTTGATTTTTGACGATTCGCATATTTGGTTGATAACAGTTGCTTTAACGGAGCAGTAATAAATTTCGGATCTCCTGCATATTCCACTCTATCAGCCACACATAATTTAGAAATTTCAATCATTGAATGTAATGTATCAGCAGATCCTAAATCCATCTCCCCTGCAGAATATGTTTCGAGCATCTTCATTATTTGGAGCAATTGAAATCCGCTTGAATTAGGAGGAGTGGTATAAATTTCATAATCTTTGTATTTTATATTGATTGGAGTTTGCCAGTAAGGCTCGTAAGATTGCAAATCCTCTAAACTTAAAAGCCCTCCCAATTCTTGACTACCTTGCACCATTTTTTCTGCCAAGTACCCTTTATAAAAAACATCTTTGCCATATTTGAGTATTGATTTTAAAGACTCGGCAAGCTCAGGCAGTCTTATTATAGAACCAATATGTGGAATAGCACCCGAATTCCCTAGGTATATATTGGAAGAAGGATATTTAGATAAAATTGGCACACTTAATTTTATTGTTTCGTGGCAAAATTTTGAAACAGGGAACCCTTTTTCAGCATAATGAATAGCTGGCTCCATTAGAATTGGCAAGTCAACTGAACCATATTTATTGTGAAGCGCGAACCAACCAGCCAAATTACCAGGAACCATGCCAGCCTTGATACCCACATTATTCGCTATCCCATTAATAGAGACGCTGTTTCCAATATCATTAAAATTATCAGGTGTTGCTAATTTAGGAGCTAATCCCGAAAAATTCAAAACTTCTGGAGCCGTTGCTCCTGATTTAGTAATTAATGCCAACCCAATTCCCCCAGGACCAGACATATATGGTTCTACCACCCCTAAAGCAAAAGCAACTCCGACAGCTGCATCAAAAGCATTACCACCATTCATTAATATTTTAGCCCCAACATTTGAAGCTAGAGGATGAGCTGACGACACCATACCGTTACTAGAGATGATTGGATGCCTTGTTGTATTTTCAAAATATTTAACCATAATAGAGAATCATCGCCAAATTAATTCTAAATTGTCAACCTAGTCTTAGATTAAGAAAACAAATATTTCATTAAATAAATGTTTTAATTCGTTAATTATGATAAACTTCTTCATTGTTACGGGTTTCAGTTGATACCAATTTCACATTGCCCTATAAATTTGGGCGATTTCTATTGACTCTCAACTCAGTGAAATATATCATTATTGTTTCTCGTATTTTTATGTACTTTAACAATTAGATAGTGGAAGGAAAAATCACAAACACTAGAGTTTGATCCTGGCTCAGGACGAACGCTGGCGGTGCGCCTAATGCATGCAAGTCGAACGGTCCTACCGAGCTTGCTCGGGACGGATAGTGGCAGACGGCTGAGTAACACGTAAGTGATCAACCCCGAAGCGGGGAATAATCTCGAGAAATCGGGCCTAATACCCCGTAAGCTTTAGGGAACAAGATAACCCTAAAGGAAAGATTTATCGCTTTGGGACGAGCTTGCGGCCTATCAGGTAGTTGGTGGGGTAACGGCCTACCAAGCCTATAACGGGTAACCGGTGTGAGAGCCCGATCGGTCAGAGGGGGACTGAGACACGG
>CAYRIG010000089.1:0-6510 GCA_964424315.1 uncultured Dehalococcoidia bacterium
TGAGGATTAGATATATAGGTGATATTTTGCTGTTAATTATAACCAACTTCGTAGTTTGGAGCTGGGCATTAGAGAAACATCCAGAACTAAATTCGTGAGGTTTTTATTTGTGGGATAATGGGTAGATTTGAATGTGACTAAACAAAAAAATCATTTTATAGATCTTTTCGCAGGTTGTGGAGGTTTTTCTCTTGGTCTCGAGCAAGCAGGTTTTGAACCAGTTCTCTTTAATGAATTGAATGAATCTGCTGCGGATTCATATCGCATTAATCGGGAAGACAAGGAAATCATGTATATACCAGATGCTTATGATATAAAAGAAAGCGACTTACGTACTTTTAAAAATATAGATTTAATTTGTGGCGGTCCACCATGCCAGGGTTTTTCTAATAGAAGTGTAAGGAGAACATTTAAAGCACCCAAAAAAGATATGAATAGAAACCATCTTTATAATGAAATGGTTCGGATTATAAATATTGCCCAACCTAAAATATTTTTATTTGAAAATGTTCGTGGTTTAATTTCTGGAAGATGGACACCCGATGGGGAAAAGGGGGATATATTTAAAGATATACTGAATTCTTTCTGTAATGTACTTGAGTCTAATTATATTATATCTTGGAATATTTTAAAATCGAGTGATTATGGAATTCCACAAAAAAGAGAGCGTGTATTCATGGTTGGTATTAAAAAAACACTAGATTTCCATAAGAATTTCCTAAATAATGAAATTTTAAAAAATACAATTAGAAATGAAAAGTTAGAAGATGCTATAGAACTAAATATTCTACCAAAACCAAAAAATGGTATAATTCCACCAAGTCCATTTGACGTGCTATCAGATTTAATAGATGAGGACTATAATAAAAATTTAATTACTACTTGTTACCCTTCTAGTGCAAATAATCAAATTCAAAAAGAATTTAGAAAGAAAAAAAATTCTGATAATTCATATTATCGGAAAGGACATAAACTAACTGAACATCAATATTCCAAGCATTCTAAAAGAATAATTGACAAATTTAATTATATGCTTAAAAATGATGGTAGAATTAAGAAGTCTGATGTTACACTTAAATTTTCACAAAAAGTATTGGATAAACATTGGCGTGAATCTGGCCCTAATATTACAGTAACATCAATGCCAGATGATTATATACATTTCTCACAACCTCGAACACTATCAGTACGTGAATGGGCAAGGCTCCAGACTTTCCCCGATTGGTATCAATTTGCTGGTAAGAGAACAACCGGGGGCCACAGGAGAGCTGGACTCCCAACTAGTACTGCCAATGAGATAGAGATACCAAAGTATACTCAAATAGGAAATGCAGTCCCTGTAAAATTAGCTAAGGCAATTGGTGATCATTTTAAATATATACTGGAATATAAATAAAATGGCAAGATATACCAGAGTATCAGGGGGAGAAAAAAATTACAAGTCTGGAAAAAGGTGGTCGAAAGAAGAACTAAACCACGTTTTAAATTTATATTTAAGATTGCCCCACGGTGTGGGGATCCACGAAAACAATCCACTGATCCATGAACTGTCAAGGTATCTGGACAGGACAGTAAGAAGTGTTGAAGCCCAGCTGATCATGTTCCGTAACATTCAAAAAAGTGAGGATTATGGTTGGGGCCACATGAACAAGCTTTGCGTTGAATTGTGGAAAGAATATTTAGATAGCATAGGAAAGGGAAATAAAGATGCCTGATTTTATTGATTTAACACCAGATCCAAGGATCCTTGACATGCTAGGGAAAATTGAACTTAAAGGGTGGCAATGTATTGCAGAATTAATAGATAATTCATTGGATTCGATTATAAGTAGGAAGGGTCTTAAAAAAGATAACATTGTCGATATCAAGATCCCGCTTCCTTCTCGATTGCAGGCAGGAGACCCAATAATCATTCGAGATAATGCAAAAGGGATGGATAAGGAGCAGCTACAAAATGCTCTCAGTGCTGGTTACTCAGGCCAAGCTCAATATCAAAACCTTGGACTATTTGGCATGGGATTTAATATTGCTACAGCACGTCTTGGAACAAAGGTTACTGTCTGGACATCCAAGGTTACTGATGACAAGGATATTGGTGTTACTATTGATTTACGAGAAATGAGAAATGAGCAAAGTTTCAGGAGGGAATTACTTGTCAGGCCAGAAGTTTCAAAAACATCTCCAAAAGATAAGAGCGGTACTACAATTGAGATCTCAAATTATAGGACAGATATTCATAAGCTAATCAATGGGACAGAGGTTATCAGGAAATTAAAAAATGCTTACTCAAATGTTTTGTTTGATAAACATAATGTCAGCATCAGCGTAAATGGGACAGAAATAAAAGGGAAAAAGTTTTGTGTTTGGGATCATTTAAAAGACAGGTCAGTTGTATATATGAATGAAGAAATAGCCCCATACCAAGAATTCGATAGAACATTATATTCTATTCCTTTTTGTACTTCTTGCTTTAGTGAATTAAAACCAATTTCCAATGATGAATTGCCAAAATCTTGTGATTATTGCCAAGCAAAAAAAGGAATTGTAAAAAAAGAATACAAAGTTTCAGGTTGGCTAGGTATCCAAAGGTTTTTCGATATTGAGAACTACGGAGTAGATATCATTAGAAATGGTAGGATAATTGTTCCTAAATCTAAAGATTTGTTTACGTGGAAGCCAAGGGAGGGACAACTTGATGAAGACAAAAAAGCCATGTTGCCAGATGGAGAAAGTTTATTTGATTATCCCAGGGATGGTACTAGGCCTCTTGGAAGAATCGTAGGGGAAATACATGCTAATTTTATCATCCCTGAGTATACAAAAGACGCTTTCCCTATAACGTCTGATTGGTTAGATGCTTTAGAAGTTGTGCGAGGGAATTCACCTTTGCAACCAGAATGGGCTACAAAAAGATTACATTTATCAAAAAATCAATCCCCGTTAGCAAAATTGTTTTATGGATTTAGGAAAGTTGAACCAGGTAGGAAACACCTAGTATGCGGTCTCGGCGTAGGTGGGTTTAATGCTGGTAACGAAGAAGCGAAAAGGTATTATGATAAGTGGGTAGATGGTGGCCCAGACTTCCAGGAAGACGATAAATGGTTTGACCTGGTTTTGCGAGCTGAAGTAGTAGATCCTACAGACCCAGAGCCAGCTTTACCCCCAGTAGGTCCTGATGATCCGTCAGAACCAACCGATCCTCCAATCGAGGAAGAATTTCCAGGGGCAAAATCTCCAGTTGGTGAATACGTCTTTGATCTAACTGACCTAATTAGTAAACCAAGGACCGAAGTTAAGTTATATCGCTGGTGGCCACAATCTAGGGGGGGACAATTGGAGCTGGGGTTTAACCCTGTTGTATTTAAAACCGTGTCTTCAAATAACTACCATGTTTATTTAAATCAATCTCATAACATGTTAAGGGATTTCCAAGAAGGGGCACGGGATCTTTTGGTGATGGAAATTGCCCACCGTTATGCAGGCATGGTTGATGATCCTTCCATGTGGACAGTTACAAGGTTATACTACGAATTAAAACAGAGAGTGTTTCCCAGTGATCTAATAAGTGCAAACAACCTAGTTTTAACTGCAAATAACCTTGCAAACGACTTGATAGATTATTTTGTCACTCAAGACCTTGAACTACAACCAAAACCACAGCTGAATGAAACACAAATTGAAACATTAAAACAGAGTTATGCGAGGCAAGAAAATAAGCAAGCAGATAAAACGAGTTTTATCACGGGTAAATCTTCTTTTTTAAAATACATGGGCAAAGATTACATATTTATTTTTGTAGAAAATTACCCTAGCCTGGTGTTCGATGATAATTTCTTTAAATTAACTTACGAGGGGTATGAAGATATAAGGATGAGGCAAAGGTTCCTTGATGACTACATGGGTTCTTTAAGGGATGTAAGATGGATCATAAACGACTTGGTTGATAAAACTCCAGATGAGATACAAAATGAAAAAAATAAGGTCATCCGTGCAAAACTAAGCTTGGCATATCTTGATGAATACAGGGTTTAAAGTGTGAATGATGGTTTCCTATCCGCAAGGATATACGCGTATAGCACTTGGCAGTATTTTGAACGGGCAATAGCCCGCCTGTTTATCCATAGGGGTCACAAAAATGTAGAACTTGTAGGTGGCACTGGGGATAAAGGTGCAGATGTAATAGTATCTAATTACGAGGGTGATTTTGTAATACAGGTTAAATATTCAAAAACAAATAAAGCTTTATCTGTTGACATTGTTGGTGATGTAGTGCGGGCCATGGATTATTACAAGATCAAAAAAGGACTGTGCATGTCAAACCGACAACTTGGACCAGGACAAATAACAAAAATGAAAACGTTTCAAAGCTCTGGTTATGACATAGGTAGTATAACGAGTAGAACATTGCTAACAATATTTGATGAATTACCCAAATGGACAAAAGATGATAGGGCTCCCCGTAGGTACCAACAGGAATGTATAGCCCAGTTAAAAACATCATATGATACAGGTGATAAAAAAGGGCTGATCTCACTAGCAACGGGGATGGGTAAAACCTATGTTGGATGCAGCTTTTTAAAATGGTTGTATGAAAAAAATGAACACATCAATGTATTGGTGCTTGCGCACACGAACACACTTTTGGAGCAATTTGAGCGGTCAACATGGTCATTTTTACCAAAAACTGTTCCTACATACCAATTGACAGGTTCGGAAAAACCCGTTTTTACTGGTGGAATGCTTTTTTCAACATTCCAAAGCTTTCCTAAATGGTTTGAGGACCATGATGAAACAATTTTTGATATCGTCATAGTTGATGAAGCACACCATTCTCCAGCAGATACATATCAGGAAGTCTTAAATTGGATTAACCCCCGTTACATGCTTGGTTTAACTGCAACCCCTTATAGGATGGATAGGCGTAGTGTTACACATATTTTTGGAGAACCATTGGTCTATTATGATGTTGCTAGGGGCATCAAGAATGGTTTCCTCTCGCAGGTAGATTACAGGATAAAAACAGATAAACTTTCCAAGGAAATGGACCTTCCAAGTTTAATAGCGAAAAAAAGCCAGGAAGGCTATACTGTAAAGCAATTAAACAAGAAAGTATTCATCGAACATAGAGATGATAAAATGTGCGAGGTTTTTATTGATTTCTGGAAATCGTATTCCCGTGATAGGGGTATTATATTTTGTAACTCTGTAGTCCATGCACTATCGATAGAAAAATTATTAAGGAATTCATACGGTATCCCTATCTGGTCTCTTACGAATAAAAATACTGGAAGTAGTAGTGATCATAAAAAGGAAAATGCCAGGCGTCTTCGAGAGTTTAGGAATGGAGGCGTTAAGATACTGACTGCTTTTGACATGCTCAATGAAGGGGTGGATGTTCCCGATGTTGATATTATAGCTTTCATGAGGGTAACTCATAGCAGGACTTATTTTTTGCAACAGCTTGGTAGGGGATTGCGTTTAAAGCAGGATAATAAGAAATTACTAATCCTTGACTTTGTTGCTGACCTGAGACAAGTTAGGGCAATAAGGAACACAGCTCTGGGATATTCACGTGATGGTACTATTGAACATTTGGACTTGGGTGAGAATTTCACCATTGAATTTACAGACTATGAAACAGGGGAGTTCTTGGACTTGGTAACACAGGATGAAGAATTAGCTTTTGCTGACTTAGACCATGAATTAACAGGTTTTTAAGGGCAAAAGACTGTTAAAATGTAATAATTTGGATTTTAATTGTGATTATCATACCACTATTAGTTAAAAAGTTAGGTGAAACGCCTCTGGCTAACCCCCACCCAAAGGATTTAAGCAAGGATGACTGAAATACTTAAGTATATAACTATCAAATCTTCAGATAAAATGAAGTTTGAAGAACAAATTACTGAACGGATGAAGCAGGGTTGGGAATTAGTAGATGGTGGATATTCTTTTTACAATGATGTTTATACGAGAGAAATGGTAAATAAATTAATACGCTTATGAACTCTGATAAATTCAATGTATTAGATATCTTCTGTGGTTGTGGAGGCCTGTCCAAAGGCTTTTTGGATGCAGGATTTAATATTATTGGAGGTATAGATAATAATCCACATTCTATCGAAACATTTAGTTATAATTTCCAAGATTCACAAACAATAATTGAAGACCTGTCAAATAGTGGATTGTTTAAAAGAAAGGATGTTTCATCACTATTAGAAAAAGGAATTAACGTATTGATAGGAGGCCCCCCATGCCAGGGATTTTCAATTGCCGGCAAGCGATTATTAGATGACCCGAGAAATAAATTATATAAAGTTTATCTTGATTTTATTGAAAGAATAAGCCCTGATATTATTGTAATGGAGAATGTTCCTACTTTAGTAAGTCTTTATAATGGGAAAATATATAATAATATAATCAGCGATTTGGAAGGGTACGATTATAATGTGAGAGATTTTAAATTAAATGCTGATGGAGAGTTCATAGCTCTTGTTAATCCTACTGGTA
>CAYRIG010000090.1:0-6457 GCA_964424315.1 uncultured Dehalococcoidia bacterium
CAATCATCTGTCACAACATAGTTTGCATACCCTCTTTTCTTGTTGCTGGAATAGCCCATAGTTCTAAAGTTAAACCGTTCTCTCCAAATAAATCCAGGACCTTGATTCTTGGGGGGAGTTCCACCAGTGCCAATAACTCTGTCTCCTATTTTGAATTTTTTGACATCTGGACCTATTGCTACTATATCTCCAGAATATTCATGTCCTAAAACCGTGCCAACTGGAACAATATCATATTGAAATGCATGTACGTCTGTACCACATATTCCCGAGTATTTTACTTTAATCAATACTTGGTTGGTTTGTAATTTTGGTATAGATAAAGTCTCTATTTCAAATTTTTGATTACCTTTGTAAACTGCGGCTTGCATTGAATGATGCATGGTTTTTCTGACCCTAAGTTTGATTTACCCTAATTGATTTTCCTGTTTCCGATGATTCCAAAGCAGCTTCTACAATTTTAAGGACTTGGATTGCTGCACTTATGGATGGTTGAAAAATTTCGTTTTTGGTTATGCATTCAAGGAAATTCTCAATAAAATATTCTCCTGACTTTCCCCCATAAGCCGCTGAACTGACTGGAGAAAATTCCATGGTTTGGATTCCGGCCAAATTCATTTCTTCTTTTTCGCTGTAGAATTTGTACATGTTTTTGTTTGAAGGGATAGTTCCATATCCTGATGTGCCTCTTATTGAAAAATGGCTGTCATATAATCCTCCTGAATAACCAGGAGGACTACCTGCAAGCTGGTAACCGGCGTGCAAAGATCCAATGGTTCCTTCCGAAAATTTCAAAGCAAGAATAGCTGTGTCTTCAACTTCCAGATTTTCTTCGTTTAAATTGTCAACCATTGCAGATACTTCCACAACTTGATCATTTAACACATAGCATAATAAATCTAGGTAGTGACAACCAAGCCAACTAAGTATTCCGCTTCCACTTTGTTTCTTGTTGAACAACCAATGTTTAGGATTTCTGTATCTTACCTGTGATGTTACTGTTTTGGCTTCAGCACTCATTATTCTTCCGAAATATCCTTTAGCGACATGTTCTTTCAGTATTTTCATTTCCGGTGAATAGCGGTTTTGAAACATTACGGATAGGTTCAAATGTTTTTTAGTTGCTATCTCAAATGGTTTCTGTAAATCTTTCGAATGTATTGCACCTGGTTTTTCAAATAGAACGTGTTTTCCTGCATTTGCCGCAATTTCAAGGATTGGTGCACAAAGATCATTTCGCACTGAAACAATCAAAGCATCTATTCGATCATTATTTATTAAATCAGTTAAAGAATTCGAAGTAGTTTTAATCTTTCCTGATAAAGGCGTAAATTCATCTGAGTCCTGACCTTCAATACAACAGAGATGAATTTCTTTTATACTATCTACGAGTTCTAGTGTATTTATGTGGAAAGCAGAGTGTGGATGAGGAGATGAGACAAATCCTATATTGAAAGGTTTATTTTGTTTTGACATTGTGTTTTTACCCAAGTAATGAAATATAAGTTGCTGTATATAATAGAGGCATATATAAATAAAGTCATTACGTTGACCATATCCAGTTTATTTATTGCAAGCATACTTGGCAGTGTATTATATCGCTAAGTGTTATAATTTTTGCTTATGATATAAATATAGAATAGTGGTAATTGATGTGATAACAATCGATTAAGGAGATTAGATTTTGGCTGCAGAAAACCCAAATATCGTATTTATTTTCCCTGATCAATTAAGACCAGATTTTCTTAGTTGCTATGGTGCTGAATTTATTGATACACCAAATATCGATTGGATAGCTAATAATGGTGTTAAGTATTCTAGAGCTTACTCTGCTGCTCCAATCTGTGTTCCTGCTAGGACTTCTTTGTTGACCGGTATGAATGCTATTCGTAATGGAGTTACTGACAATCAACATTTTTTGCGTAGTGACTACGGACAAATAGGTATACAGACAATGCCAGAGATTCTTGGAAATGCGGGATATTACACAGCTGCGATAGGTAAAATGCATTTTTATCCTTGGGACGCTTATTATGGATATCAATATCGGGTCATCGCAGAAGATAAAAGATGGCTAGAGGTTAAAGATGACTATTCAAACTATTTGAATTCGAATAATTTGAAAAAATTACATGGGTCTGACCATGATGGATACCTGGAAAATAAAGGTGCTGTAATAAACCGTATTCCCTGGGAACATTCAGTAGATAGGTACGTTGGAAGTGAAGCATGTAAGTTTATCGAACAAAATGGAGGAGAAGATGGACCTTTTGCTCTTATGGTTGGGTTCCCTGGCCCACATTGCCCTTATGATCCATCACCAGATTTCCCCGAAACATTTGATCCTGATGATATGGCAGATGCTATACCCGAGGTGCCTGAAAATACTCCATTATTGAGGGAAGCCTGTATTGAAGATAACAAACGGCCTTGGAACGGTGTAGATTATTCAGAATTTACCGAAGATAAAAAAAAGAAAATCAGAGCTCATTATGCAGGATTGGTTAAACAAATTGATTATGAAGTAGGAGAAATTATTTCTTCTTTAAGAAAAAAAGAATTATTAGATAATACAATAATCGTTTTTGCAACTGACCATGGTGATTATTTAGGAGACCATAATCTGATCGGAAAAGCATCTTTTTATGAAAGTGCTTGGCATATACCTTTGTTAGTAAGAGTTCCTGGAAAAGAAGGGAATGTTTTATGTAATCAATTAGTTGAGGTTAAAGATATAACCGCAACGTTGATTTCTTTAGTTGGGCTTGATATTCCTAAATACATGGATTCTATTCCTCTTCCTAACCTAGGATTAACCGACAGTTACAATAAAGATCGCATATTCGGATTGCTTTCAGATGGATGGTGTGTATTTGATGGCACTTGGAAACTAGTTAAATATTCAAATGGTGAAACACTCATGTTTAATCTAGTAGATGACCCTCAAGAGCAAAAAAATCTTATTAATGATGAAAAGTATAGAAATATATACACAGATTTAGATGCGGAATTAACAAAACACCTAATGGTTTCTTACAATTCTGTCGTCCACGATAGACTTGTTGATTCCAAAACGTTATTTGCAGATAAGCAATTTGGTAGAGAAGGTGCTAAACGTACGTTTCCTGTCGAAGTAGATTTCATTAATTGAATCAAAATGTCAACTACTAAAAAAATATTTCTTGGAATAAATCTGCTAGGTGGCTTATCAGTTTTATCTAGCTATATATTTTGTTTTATATTGTATCCAACGCGTTCAGCAAGTTTGTGGGGAAGCGCTTCTGATCCAGTTATAAAATTTTTTGTCATATCGATGTTTTTAGCTGCTTCAGGATACATTTGGGTTACATTCTATTTATTAAAAGGCAACAAATTAGATGCTGTTCACGTAGGAACAATTAAAGGAACGAAGATTATCAACTTATTATATGTAGTGGTTTTGGTTTGTTCTACAATTTGGATGCCGGCAAGTATTTCATTTTCAATGAGTGAAAATATATTTACTGAATTCATAATTAGATTAGTTTTATGGATGGTAGGTTTAGCTTCGGTTGGGATACTAATTTTAATTTACAAAATTAAATTTAGTTATGGTAAATCAAGCCTTTTATCCCATATGTTTGCTTTGCTTGGTGCTATGGTTTTTACAATTCACACATTGGTTCTTGATGCAGTTATTTGGCCTTTTTTCTATTTTTGATTAGAATATTTATTCTATTTGATAGTAAGCAAAATCAAGGTAATGCGGCTATTGCTGTTACTTCTGCCAAATATCCAGGATCAGCTAGGCCGGCAACTACCAATAGAGTACTTGGTGGAAAATCACCTGCAGGATAAATATCTGTAACTATGGAATTTCTTTTTTCTAAGAATGAAGGTATATTATCTGCTCCGACAATATACGTTGTAAATTGTACAATATTCTCAAAGTTTGCATCCGCACTATCCAAGGCATCAGATATATTCTGATAGATTTGTGTGACTTGCGCGGCTATATCATTCTCTCCCACTAGATCACCTTTCCTATCCACCGAGACCTGACCAGCCAAAAAAATTAAATTTGAGCTTTGCACTGTACAAATCTGTGAATATAGCCCTAATGGCTTAGATAAAGTGGATGGGTTATTTGTAATTCTAGAATATGTAGACATCTAATTGTATTCCTCTAAAATTTATTAGCAATATGGATTGTGTCCACAGCCACCTTGTGTGACTCCACAGGACCTGGTTGGATCATTAAAATACATTAGCATTGACCAATGTGGCTTATCTAGACGTACTTTACCTGCTGACCTGAATTCTTCCATGTATTTCCACGGATCACCCAATATTTCATTAAAGCTATATAAATATACTCCTATTAATTCTCCTGGCAGCTTATCACCGTCTTCCGTCTCAGAGGGCTTGCTGTAAATCAAAAAGTAAGGGGTCGATGGGTCGTTATGGATAAAAGTTTTACCTCTTCCTGGGTCGCACACAAAAGGATCTTCCCAACCTTCACTTATAGCGACGGTGTCAACTAATGGTATTTCAATAACAGAGCGAGAAGCACCTTCGTCTCTAACAGCGCCAGCATCATTTCTGCCTCCAACTCCTTCGCCGGTACTTAAGGGTTGCGTCAAAATCAGCCTGTCTCCAAGTACAGGAACCGATTCGTCAGCTTGAGAATTAATTATAAAAAAGGATGTTGCTGCGCCAATTGCAAAAACAATTATTGTAAAAACAGCTAATTGTACCCATTTGTTTTTCATAATAAAGTTTAATTAATCCTCCTCTATAACGGTTTTAAATTATTTAAAGATTTAATTTTTGTTGTGAGCGGTTTTCTATTTGTTGGGAAATGATTATAGTAGGGTGTGTTTGATGGGTCAATGATAGAAATATGATTTGATTAAGATTATCTTATATAAGGTTACAAACTATCCGCTCTAGGATTGTAAATGGAGATTATTAGTTTTTGTGAAGTCGATTATTGATATACTTAGTGTGATAAAATCGTTCTTTATTAACCCAAAATTTTGAAATAGTGAGCACCATGGTTTTAAGTGATAGAAGCATAAAAGAGCAGATTGAAAACGGAAGAATAGTGATTAATCCTTTGGGAGAAAATAGTATTCAACCAGCAAGTGTCGACGTACATTTAGATAATCGTATATTGGTTTTCAGTAATTCTAGGCGTCCTTATATTGATATCAAACAAGATATGGAAGATTTAACCGACCTGGTAAAAATCGAAGATGATGTTCCTTTCATTCTTCATCCAGGAGAATTTGTCTTAGGAAGTACATTGGAGCATGTAGAAATTCCAGGAGATTTAGTTTCGAGATTAGAGGGAAAGAGCTCTTTGGGAAGGATAGGATTGTTAATACACTCCACAGCAGGGTATATTGATCCCGGATGGAAGGGACAGCTTACATTGGAACTTAGTAATGTTTCAAATTTGCCAATTACATTATATTATCGAATGAAAATCGGACAAATGTCATTCGCGCAATTATCTACAGAAGCTGAGAATTTGTATGGTTCTGAAGCTTTGGGAAGTAAGTACCAAGGCCAAAAATTACCAACTGCAAGTCGCATGTACAGAGATTTTTCGGATACCGAAAAATAATCGCAGGCAACATACCCATGAGATATATGGATAGAGCACTGGAATTAGCAGAAAACGCTATCAGGAATGTTAGCCCGAATCCCCCTGTAGGTGCAGTTGTTGTTAGTAATGGAAAAGTTGTCGGAGAAGGTTGGACTCAGCCTCCTGGTAAAAATCACGCTGAAATAGTAGCTTTGAATCAAGCCAAACAACTGGCTAGAGGTTCTACTCTTTACATAACATTGGAACCTTGTTGTTTTCATGGAAGGACACCTCCCTGCATTGAGGCAATCGTTGAGTCAGGTATAAAAGAAGTCCACGTATCTATATCGGACCCGAATCCTAAAGTAAATGGTAATGGCCTGGCGTACTTAAAGAATTCTGGGATAAATGTATTAGTGGGAGAAGGGGCAGATGTTGCTGAAAAACTAATTGAAGGTTACAAAAAATATATTGTTAACCAGATGCCGTTTGTAACTGTTAAATATGCTATGAGTTTAGATGGTAAAATAGCTTCGAAAAACATGGATTCTAAATGGATTTCTAGTGAAGATTCTAGGTCATATGTGCAAAAAATGAGGAATTCAACGGATGCCATAATGGTCGGTAGCAACACTGTAAGGCAAGATAATCCTAATTTAACTGTGAGAGACCAGGCTGGTGAAGCAATTGCAGACCAACCCCTGAGGGTAATAATTGATGGGAATGGAATTATTGATTCGCAATCCAACGTTTTAAAACAGCCAGGAGACGTGTTGATAGTGGTTGCTAGGACAGAACTGGTAGACAATCTGCAAAAATTAGGCGTTAAAGTAGAATGTATGCCAGATTCAAATGGTAAAGTGGATTTGATTTCTTTTATGAGTT
>CAYRIG010000091.1:0-6443 GCA_964424315.1 uncultured Dehalococcoidia bacterium
CCATATCCTCCCAACTGCCATATAATGCAAAAAATCAGATTTTCCAGGTTTTTGGTGAATTCCCTATTTTCCTATGGATTTCCTATAGATTTCCTATGGATTTCCTATGGATTTCCTAGGGAGTTTGATCTCAGATCAGTTTCCTAATTAAGTTGATGCAGAAATCACGTTTTGCTATTAAAATATAATTCGGGGTGTAGCGCAGTCTGGTAGCGCACCTGCATGGGGTGCAGGGGGTCGCTGGTTCGAGTCCAGTCACCCCGACCAATAATTTTTCTATTTAGGAGATTATGCAATGAACCAATTAAGCATATTAAACATTGGGGGTCATCCAAAAGATGCAATATTATATTCCGGAGGTACAATGGCCAAGCATGTCGCTAACGGGGATAAAGTGTGTAACCTAACCCCTACACACGGCTTGTCTCACCATGAAACCGCAATCGCAGATTTCAAAAACAATAAAAACTTCGATTTTCGCTCTTTGATTGAAGAAAGAAAAAGTGAATTGGTATCTGCTTCTGCAGAATTAGGAGTTAAAGACGTAAGATTCCTGGGGCACGATGATAGAATCGTATTGCCAAAATTAGAAATCATACAGCAAATCACAGATGTGATATTAGAAGTGAAACCAGATATAATCATAACCCACTGGCCCAATGACACAGTATTAGCACATGCTAATGCTACTCAAATGACCCTCGTAGCCATTGAAGCTGCTTCATGTGTGCAAGAAGATGTTTCAAGACAACCACACTCAATAAAACAAATTTTCTTCCATGTTTCTCAAGGACGAACAAACGTAAGAGAAAATTCAAGGCCGCCAAATCCAACTACAATTATAGATATCACAGATGTTATAAATTTAAAAACCAATGCTATGAACAAATTTAAGTCTCAATATTATGGAGGTGATGGCACTTTGCAACGAAAACTTGGAGAGGCATTAGACGGTAATATCCATGCAATACACGCAAGAGTTCCATACGCTGAATCTTTCATAGCCGACCAACCTTCCCTTTATTCATTATTACCTTTAAGCGACTACGAATTAAAAATTCAAAGCAAAACTAAAGAGCAAAACCTCAAACATCTGAGTCAATTCTTGATTCAATAAATGGCTAAGGCCTTATATCTTTCAGTGCATCATAAATGATACTTAATACATTTAGAAGTAAGAATTTAGAAAAAATATACAATACCAAAATCATTTATTGGTTAATATTATTTTTCATACTTTCTTTTATTACACGCTTAATACTGTTTTTTGCACCAATTGAGAACTTAACCGCTTTGCATGGAGACGAACAAGCTTACACTAGCATGGCAGAGTCAATATTCAATGGTACAGTTTGGCAAGATTACGCAGGCAGATCATCTTACTTACCACCATTACTTCCAATAATGTTAGCTTTAACTTACCAATTATTTGACGTAGATTACAATGCGTCTAAAATACTGATGATCACATTATCTTCTCTTGTTGCACCTACAATATTTATTGTCAGCAAAACTTTGTTTGATAATAAATTAGCGGCGAGCTTAACTGCAGGAACAATTGTTACTTTCTATCCACCTTCGATTTATTATTCCAACATGCTTTTAACAGAAAATGCTGCTAGCCTTTTCATTCCGCTCATATTGATTTCTTATCTTTTAACTTCAAAAACCCACTCATTTTGGGGAACAGTTATTTCCGGAATATTATGGGGGTTAGCTGCTTTAAACAGACCCGTATTTTTGATGCTACCCATATTCCTACTAATATCCCAAATATTGTTGCAAATTATGTCAAAATCAATTTTTTGGAGGTGGCGATTCAGAAACTGGGCTATAGGTATTCTGGTAATGTTTATCACTATTGCTCCATGGACTATACATAACTACCTGGTACATGAAAAATTCGTTCCAATTCATTCAGCATCTGGCTATATGATGCTGATTTGTAATGGGAAATTAAATCATCCGGATATTCAAAAAGGCTTGTTTTACTATAAAGATAAACACTATGAAACAGTATTAAATGACACACTTAATGAAATTGAAAAAGATGAAGAAGCGATGAAAATGGCTTTGTCCGAAATTCGTAAAAACTGGAGCCTACTTTCTAAACCTGTATTAAATAGGGCAAAAAATTTCTGGACTTGGCGTCCAGATCCTTATGACTCAACTTTTACTGCTAACGATTTGATAATGGCAATACTATGGATTCCCATATTATTATTTTTCACTTTTAGTTTATTTAAAAGAGAGGTCCAAACATCTTGGCCCGCCTTGGCTATAATCATGTATGTATTTGTCACTATTTTGCCGTTCTGGGGATCGCCAAGATTCAGGTTCCCAATTGATTCACTTATAATAATGCTAGCAAGCTTTAGTTTCATTGAATTAATTCCAACCTTCACAGATAAATTTGGGAATTATTTATTTATAAAAAGAAAATCTAAATAAACTATTGATTCACATCTAAATCTTTAACCAAATTTACACTTAAATAAAATATAAATTGTTTTCACTCCATCTTTCCAAGACAACTTTTTCCCCTCAATTTTACCTCTAGGATTATAAGTTATTGGAACTTCATATATTTTATTACCTGCCAACAAAATTTTAGCTGTTATTTCTGCATCAAACTCAAACCCTACTGAACGTAAGGTAATCTGTTTTGCGACACTACTTCGAAACACTTTGTATGCTGTTTCCATATCTGTAAGTCCACCAGAAAATATGACATTTCCTAAAAGTGTCAAGAACCTATTTGCAAGTCTCGTAATTATCGGTATATTTGGGTTTTTTTTCATGAACCTAGACCCATAAACAACATCTGCTGTTCCGTTCAAAATAGGCTCCAAAAGCTTTGCATATTCTTCAGGATTTAGTTCCAAGTCTGCATCTTGAATTATAATGACATCACCAGTAGCATATTCTAATCCATACCTTACCGCAGCCCCTTTACCTAAATTGATTAAAGAAGTATGTACTTTTATTATTGATTCGTTACGTTGAGTCTTTGCTATAATTCTGCTTGTACTATCAGTAGAACCGTCGTCAGCAACGATAATCTCTTTATCTACACCTTCAATAGTAACACTCGCCACTCGTCTTATTACTTCAGCAATAGTAGATTCTTCATTGTAAACTGGTATTATTACAGACAGTTTCATATTTGATACTTAACTCATAAACAGGTACTGATCAATCACTATATTCCACCATATTTTCTCCAAGTGGTTGTTATAATACCGACTCTTATTTTAAAGTAAAGAATTCTAACCATTGGTAATTACTTATTAGGAATGAATGAATGTAGATTATCAAGATAAACCCTTTTATTTCAAAACATGTTCCGTGATAAATCTCTTAAAAAGGTTTAATTACGAAATCTGAGTCGAAAAAAAACATGGCATTCATATCGATTAGGCAATAATAGTTATTGCTAAAAATATAAAAAGACTATGCTGTTTGGCTATCAATATCAGCAGGCTCTGACACTTGTGTTACAGGCTCAGGTTGCTTTGTGGCAACCTGTTGTTTAACAATATTAACACCTTCTTCTTTCAATATTGTTTTATCTGTAACAATACATCTTTCTACATCTTTCATAGAAGATATATCATAGGTAACATCTAATAATGTCTCCTCGAGTATTGATCGTAGCCCTCTGGCACCAGTACCCATTTCTATAGCCTTTTTCGATGCAACTTCCAAAGCACTATCTGTAAATGACAAATCAACTCCATCCAATTCGAAAGAGAACTGATACTGTTTAGTTAATGCATTTTTAGGCTCTGTAAGAACTCTAACCAAATCTTTTTCGGTCAAACCTTTTAATCCCACAAAAACAGGTAATCGTCCAATTAATTCCGGTATAAAACCGTAATTCAGCAAATCATCAGAATTGGCTTTCGTAAATAAATTATCCTCATCTAATGAACCAGATTTTTCGATGGATTTTGCAAAACCAATTGTTGAATTACCAACCATTACCCTTTTTGAAAGGATATCCTTAAGTCCCTCAAAAGCTCCACCGCACATAAATAATATGTTGTCTGTTTTGATCTGTAAGAATTCTTGATGAGGATGCTTTCTTCCACCTTGAGGTGGTACATTAGCAACACAACCTTCAATAATTTTCAATAAAGCCTGCTGAACACCTTCTCCAGAAACATCTCTTGTTATAGAAGGGTTAGGGTTTTTCCTAGCAATCTTGTCTATCTCATCTATATATATAATGCCTTGTTCAGCTTTGGCAATATCAAAATCAGCCGCTTGAATTAATCGTAATAGAATATTTTCAACGTCTTCACCCACATACCCAGCTTCTGTTAATGATGTCGCATCCGCTATAGCAAAAGGCACTTCCAAAATACGGGCTAATGTCTGAGCTAATAAAGTTTTGCCCGACCCTGCTGGTCCTAACATCAGAATATTGGCTTTCTCAAGCTCAACTTCCTCTTTATTGGTATTGGCCCATACTCTTTTGTAATGATTATAAACCGCTACGCTCAAAACCTTTTTAGCCTGTTCTTGACCAATTACATACTCATTTAATTTACCGTGAATCCACTTAGGATTAACTTCGGGCCTAGATAAACTCGAACCTTGATGTTTTGATCCAGTATTGGCGTCCTGAGAAATGATTTGCCCACATAGTTCCACACATTCATCACATATGAATACCCTGTCGGGTCCTGCTATTAATCGTTTTACTTGATTTTGTACTTTAGAACAGAATGAGCAATTATAATTATTGTCAGTTACGCTACCTGGCATTTATTTCTACCTCACTTCCTATTTTTTTTCCCACTACTTGGCACAGCTGTGTCTCCTAAAACATCATCAATAAGACCATATTCCTTAGCTTCTTCGGAATTCAGATAGTAATCCCTATCTGTGTCTTTAGCTACTTTCTCATAGGTCTGTCCTGTATGCAATGATATTATTTGTCTCATTTTGTCTTGTTGTCGAATGATTTCTCTTGCTGCAATTTCGATATCAGAAGCTTGGCCTTGCGAACCACCTAAAGGCTGGTGCATATGTATTGTCGAATTCGGTAATGCATATCGTTTTCCTGCCTCTCCTGAGCACAACAGTACTGTCGCCATACTTGCAGCCATTCCTACACAGATGGTCGAAACATTTGGCCTGATCAATCTCATAGTGTCATATATAGCCATCCCAGCCGTAATTACTCCACCAGGGGAATTTATGTACAAATTAATATCTCTTTCAGGATCCTCTCTATCCAAAAACAATAATTGAGCAATAATATTATTCGACACATGATCATCTATTGGAGTTCCAAGAAAGACTATGCGTTCTTTTAACAGTAATGAATATATGTCATATGCACGTTCACCTCTTGCACCCGATTCGACAACCATTGGTATAGTTAAATTTTCAAATCTTTCCATCTGAGATTAATCCTCCTAGATATATAAACTGATTCAATTTTTGGTTGGCTTCACATTCTTTGTTTTTTTCTTTGAAGCAACTTTTTTTGTTTCAGCCTTTGGTTTTTTCTTTGAAGCAGCGCTTTTTGTTGCTGCAATTTCTAACATTTTATCTACTGATTTACCTATGAAAACACTTTCTTTAATTGAAAGTTTGACTCTTTCAATATCTCTATTTTTGATTTTCTGTTTAGAAATTTTACTTTGTTCTTTATATAAATTCAGTTGTGTTTCTATTTCATCATCAGTTACTTCAACTTTTTCCAATTCACCTAATTTTGTTAACGCCCACGAACGTTTCAATCGTTCTTCCGCATCACCCTTAGCTTCATCATCCATCTGTTGTTCTGTTTTTGCAGTGAACTTGAAATAATCTTCTTTAGTAATTTTCATCCTTTCGATCATCTCATTTCTTCGTGAAATAATGTTCTCAATCTCTCGTTCAATAAGTAACTCTGGCAACTCTACCTTAGCACCCTCTGCCAATTTATTGATCACACTCTCTCTATGTTCATTTTCATTAGCAAGATCCATTTCATTTTTAATTTGTTCTTTGGTTTTTGAAATTAAATCTTCTACATTTTTGTATTCCCCGTTATTTAAACTTGTAGCAAATTCATCATTCAATTCAGGTAATGACTGTTGTTTGATCTCAGACAAACTAATAGAGAAATCTGCATTTTTACCTGCTATTTCAGAATTTGGATGATCTTTCGAAACCTTTGTTGAAAACTTGTTCGCTTGTCCAGTTTTCATTCCTACCAAATAATTAGTAAATTCCTCAAATGGCAAACTAGTATTATGGTCAACTACAAATACAGCTCCATTTTCATCCATGATTTTAATGTTGCCTACAGACGCTTCTATGTCAGCTGTAATCAAATCTCCCGCCTTAACTTTTCGATTAACTGGTTCCCATGGAGCAACTTGTTTCCTCATCTGTCCAATTTTCTCATCCACATCTTTTTTCAGTACTCTTATAGTCTTTTT
>CAYRIG010000092.1:0-6428 GCA_964424315.1 uncultured Dehalococcoidia bacterium
AGGTTTTTCAGAAGGTGATATAGCGCCGGAATTTACATTGAAAACTACTATGCAACCTTTGGTTTCTAGCGATCAATTGTTGAGTGAATACGACGGGTTATTTATTTTGTTTTATTCTGATTGGTGAATGACGTGTCACGCCGAGTTGCGGCGCCTATCTGAGATTTCAAAAAATAAATCATCCAAAGTAGGATTTATTGTTGTTGCAATTAATCCTTTGGAAGATATTAATGAATTTTCTGAAGCTGTAACCCTACGAATTAATAACCAATCTGGACAGATGTTTAGTTATATGGATTCATCAGGTAATGATTGGAACATTGCTTTGCCATTAGGCCAAATGTTGTCCGATTTTAAGGTGCGTTCGCAATCAACAAAAATTGCTATTGATAGCACCGGTGTGATTGTTTATAGAGATGGTTATGGAAAAGGCGATGAATGGTTATGGGAAACAGTTTTTGATAAATTAGGTAGCTGATTCAGTATAAACAAAATATAGAGGTTGGGATTAATCATGACATCTAAGTTGATTTACTACAATGATGCAAGACACTATTATTTATATGTTTTTGAACCACCAATGAGTATGGAAGATGCATGGAAACCAGTAGATGAAGTTCTTGGTACTTCTGTCACCACTCTTTCATATGGTGTAGAAAGGGAAGACGGTATTTTTTACCCATCCAAAAAAACTATGCAATTTGGAGCTGATAGAAGACCTTTCAAAGGCGAAGCTTTGGAATGGAGAGCGTGGAAAAACATGAAGAGCCTTGAAGCAAAAGGGCTTGATCCACTTCAGGTTTTGATTGATCGGTCACATGATAAAGGTCTTGAATTTATGGCAAGTTTAAGGATGGCCAACTGGGGCGGCTTGGATAAATCTTTGAAAATTGATATGCCTGAAGGTAGAGCTAACTACAGTAATAAGGAAGTTAGACAACATATTTTAGGTGTATTGAGTGAGCTTGCAAATGACTACGATATTGATAGCCTTGAGATGGATTTTGCTTTTGTGCCTTATTATTTCCACCCAGACGAAGCAAAAGAAAACCTAGACACTATGACAGAATTGGTTGAATCGGTTAGAGAAATGGTATCTAAAAGTAATAATAAGAATTTGCAATTAGGTGCGAGGATCTTACCTACTGAGGAAACTAACATTAATGGGGGTTTAGACCCGCGTACCTGGATTAAATCAGGGCTAGTAGATTTTGTTATGCCTATGTGGTACCAAGTATTTGAACTTGATCCAGATATGCCTTTGGACTGGGTAATACAATTGTCAGAGAACACTGATGTGGAAATTTATGGGATGTTGATGCCTCATAAGATTCAAGAAGGACGAAGGTCATTGTTTGGACAATGGTTAAATGCTAGTCCCGAAATGATGAATGCGGCTGCATTAAATTTTTATGATAAGGGTGTGGATGGTTTGTGCACATGGTTCATGAAATGGCCATTAGGGGATAATGAAAGGTCAACTTTGTCCAATATTGGGGATAGAGAATTACTAAAATACTCCAATAAACATTACGTTGTAAGACGTAATGAAGAGGGAGGAGATCCAGAATACAATAAGCAAGGGATGTCGGCCAGTAATTTAGGCTATACATCGTCATTGCCATTGGAACTAAAATATGATGAATTAGGGCAATCAAAAGAAGTGCAATTTTATTTGAGTGATGATTTTGAATCTTCATTTGAAATTTTGAATCAAGTCACGCTTAAATTACAAATTAGAGATATAGTTTCTGAAGATGAATTGGTAATCAAGCTCAATGGCAAATCTCTACATGAACAACCTTGTGTAAGAGAGTATGCTAATGTTACATCACCATATCAAGGGCAATGGTTAAACTTTGATTTAATGGGTCTTAAGCCAGTTAAAGGTGAAAATGTATTAGAATTAACTCTGGTCAGTCGTCCTGACGAACTGGAAGGTGACATATTACTTGAGGATGTTGAACTAATTGTGCGATACGGTTCATATCCGGCGCGGTTATAACAGAAGAAAATTAAAATTATTATGTGGAGGAAATAATGTCAAAAGAACGTCAATCTAAACTCGTAGGTCCGGTCGTATCCTTACCAACCTTTACTGATGAAGATCATAACTTGTTACTTGATAAACAGCGAAAACACATTAGATGGTTGATTGACAATGGCTTTAAAAATGCGGAAGGTGTTATTTTGGTTGCAGGTGGTTATGGGGAGGGATATTTTCTTGATGATTATGAATATCATGCTTTGATAGATGTTTTGAAAGATGAGGTTAAAGATGAAGTACCATCAATGATTGGTATATTCGATTTAAGTTCTCGAAAAGCAGCGGAAAGAGCAAAATATGCTGCTGATGCAGGTGTTGAGTTTATAGAATTAGGTTTGCCGCATTACTCTTGTCCCTCTGAAGAAGATGTTTACTTACATCATAAATATGTTAGCGATCATGCTGATATAGGGATAATGAGTTATAACAATTTTTGGGTGATGCCATCCCCAGGGTTTGAAATATCAGAAAAATTGATGGAACGGCTAGCGGACGTTGAAAATATGGATGGGTTTAAATGGAGCTCAGGTACAGAAGAACATTACGTAGGAATGCTAAAGAAGTTTAGTGATCGATTTAATTTTATTGATAATGGTATGCAATCAGCTTTAGGTGCAAGGAACGGAATGGCAGGATTTGTTGATTTTTATGGCAATGTAGCTCCTAGGCTGTCGCGGAAAACGTGGGATTTATTCAAGAATAAGAAATTTGATGAATTGGATGATTTGCTTTACAAGATTCATGCAGGTCCAGCTGAACGTTTAGCTGATGAAAATCCTGGATTCAGCGGTGTAGCAGACGGACCTTTTGGAACTTTACGTTGGGAAGTATTGGGACTGAAATCAGGACCGGTTTTCCCTTCACAACAAATGCCTTCTGATGCTGTAAGGAAATACACAAATAAACTTTTTAAAGAAGGTGGTTTATTCGATTGGGTTGACTGGAACGATTCAGTTGTTGAATAAAATTAATTATAAATAGGGTTCGTGTCATATGGGAAGGTTACAGAATAAAGTGGCGATAATAACTGGAGCAGGGTCTGGTATAGGTAGAGAAACAGCTATTCTTTTTGCCAAGAACAAAGCGAAATTGGTTATTACTGACATCAATACCGATATGCTAGACGAAGTTGTGGAATCTATCGAAAAAGAGGATGGGAAAGCCATATCTATAAAAAGTGATATAACAAAAGAAGATGATATTAAAAAAATAGTTGATGTTGCTGTCGATGAATATGGAGGTATAGACGTTCTTATAAACAGTGCAGGTGTAAGTGCTAGGAATGCTATGCCAGAAAATGCTCCTGAAACTGATGTATGGAATAAAGTTTTGGATGTTAATTTGAATGGGACATATTTAATGTCTAGATTTGCCGTGCCTGTGATGAAACAAGGTGGTGGATCTATAGTTAATCTATCTTCGATTATTGGGTTAGTTGGATATCCTACAGGATTAAAGGCAGGAGCCTTTAATCCTTATCCTCCATCGAAAGGAGCTATTGTGCAGTTAACTAAAAATATGGCAATAGAGTTAGCTACTCATAAGATAAGGGTGAATTGTATTTGTCCTGGGTTTTTGAAGACCAATCTTACGAAAGCCTATTGGACAGATAAAGAAAGACTGAAGTTTTTGGAAGATCGTCATCCTATGGGTAGGTTAGGAGACCCTATAGAGGTTGCCTATACTTGTTTATATTTATCAAGTGATGAATCTTCATATGTGACAGGAATTGCGTTGCCTGTAGATGGTGGCTATACTGCCCAGTAATTATTAAGAAAATATAGGATGTTTTAGTGAAAATAGCAGTTGGGTTTGACCATGGCGGATACAATTTAAAAGAAACTATTTGTGAATTGATAAAGGCATCTGGTAATGAAGTTGTAGACATGGGTGCTTATAGTTTAGATCCTGATGACGATTACCCGGATTTTGCAATCAAAGTTGCTGAAGGGGTGGCGTCTTCCAGTGTGTCGAGAGGTATAATTGTTTGCGGAAGTGGAGTAGGGGCGTCTATTGCTGCTAACAAAATAAAAGGTGTACGAGCTAGTATTTGCCACGATCTGTATTCTGCACAGCAAGGTGTAGAGCATGATGATATGAATGTATTATGTCTTGGTGGAAGAATTATTGATGAAGCCAATGCATCTGCTTTGGTAAAAGCATTTTTAGGTGCTGATTTCTCAGGAGAAGACAGGCATTTGAGGCGATTGAAAAAAATCAATGATATTGATTCTGGTTGATTTGTTTAATTAGTTATATTCAGCACCGATTAAACATACTATTGGTTTCTGTTCTTTCGTTGATTCTTCAAATGCTATGCTAATTCGGTCTAAATCATTATCCCCGTCTATTAAATAGTATTTTAGTCCCCAAGCGTTAAGAGTCGGTTCGGTATAGATAGCTGCAGAATCCTTCGTGATTCCATGCCTTGTCCAACCGCGGTACCCAACTATTATTACTAAGGGTAAATTTATATCTACAGCTAATCCGCGTATTGAGTCGCCGGATTCAAACAAACCTGTATTCTGTATCATAACTACTGGTTTCTTTCCGCCAATCCAAAGCCCTGCTGCTAAGGGAATGCTTTCAGCTTCTCGACAGATTGGGATTATTTTAATTTGGTTGTTTTTTGAAATTGATTTGTAAAGAAAACTTGTTTCAGTATCTGGCAACCAGACCAAGTGCGTAACTTCATTGCTTTCTAGTTCTTTTATCATTAAATCAGTTGTTAATTTGCTTTGTTCCATTGAGTCTCAAATTCCTTTTATGGTTGGATTTAGATTATATATTAAAGTGAAAATGGTAAAAACGTTATATTAGCTACGGCGATGTGATTCAGTGCTATCAAGAGGTTCATATGATATTTTAGCTGCAGATTCAGTTAAATCCCAAATTCGCCATTTATTATTTGAAACTCCGTAAAATATTTCGTATTTTATGTTGGATTTTGCATTGATTGATTTTGATACTAGTTGGACTAAATCACGGTGTGTTAACAACGTCGCAAACTGTCTAGTATCCATTGGTTTATTATATTTATTTACCGTACCGATTCTTAGGCATATAACTGAAATACCAAATTTTTCAGAATAATATTTGGCTACGGATTCACCGAATGATTTACCAATTCCATAAGGGCTATCAGGTTTGATTTTAAAATCGGCATTTATGTGGTTTAATTTTGAGTGGTCGACTTTGTGGTAATTTCCCGAAATTATATCTGAATATGGAGTCTCATATTCGTAAAGACCGGTTACATGATTAGAACTGGCGTAAATAATACGTTTTACATTGCTTTGTTTGGCAGCCTCGAAGCTGTTATAAGTTACTGGAATGTTATTGGTATATATTTGGTTCCAATCAGCTTCTAGGTTAGATATACCTGCTAGGTCAATAACAGTATCTACGTTCAAATAGTGGTGTTTGATTTCATTTAGATTTTGTAAATTAGCTACCGACGTTCTATCGTCGGATGATTTTGTTATATCTAGACCGGTTATTGTATGTTCTGGTGGAAGATTTTGCAAAAGTATTTGACCTATCAGACCAGAACTGCCAGTGATCAGTATATTGTTTCGGTTATGCAATTTACTTATTAGTTTCCTATATTAAATTTGAACTGTGACAATAATATATTAATACAATAGGAAAAGTTATAACAATCGGTTATAATATCTCCCTGTATAAATGTACCAGGAGGCTTCTTTTGACTACCGAATTAATCGAACGTATAGATGAAATTATTAGCAGTAAAAGTCTTTTAAAACATCCTTTCTACCAATCTTGGAGTAAGGGAGAATTGCCAAAAGAATCTTTGAAGCAATATGCCAAAGAATATTTTCATTTTGAGGCTATGTATCCAACTTTTCTTAGCGCGGTTCATTCTCGTTGTTCCGATAGGAAAGCTAGACAGTTGTTACTAGACAATTTATGGGATGAAGAACACGGTGAAGAAAACCACGTTGAATTGTGGCTGAGGTTTTGTGATGCATTAGGTCTTGACAGAGAAGAAGTCGAAAATAATGAAGCGTCTCAAGCTACTAAAGACCTTATCGATGAATTTACGCGATTGACTTCCTCCAAATCAGTAGCTAGCGGAACCGCTAGTTTATATGCTTTTGAATCTCAAGTCCCTGAAGTAGCTGTATCAAAGTTGGAAGGTTTGAGTAAACATTACAATATGGATAAGACTTCGCAAGTGGGTTTTTTCAAGGTCCATAGTACTTTGGATGAAGAACATTCAGAAGCAGAGAGGCAAATAATCAATACTATGGCGGTGAATAATGAAATTGAAGAAGAAACCATTGTCGCCGTTAAGTCAGCCACCGACAGTTTATGGAATTTTTTAGATAGTGTTTACGAAGTGAATTAAAGTATATTC
>CAYRIG010000093.1:0-6402 GCA_964424315.1 uncultured Dehalococcoidia bacterium
TATCCAAAGCATCTTTTTTGCGGGAACAGTTTAATTTGCCCAAAATAAACAAAAATATTAAATATATGATTCAAGGGGGAAATGATTGGTACAATAGTGTTGATAAAGCAATATACCATCGAGTAGATGCTTTTCCCCATGCCTTATTACATTCAGTCAAAGATGATTTTGGCCCGACAGGTGAAATATTAATAGATTATGTGAAATGGATAAAAAACAGGATTTCTGAACATAAAGTCGAATCTGATTATAATCCAATATTTCATTTCGATTGCTATGGCACTATAGGACGGGCTTTTGAAAATAATGTAGAAACCATCGTTGATTATATTGTCAGGTTGGAAAAGACATCTGCTCCGTTTAGTTTGCAATTAGAATCCCCAATAGAAATGCTAAATAAAATTAATCAAATACAAATATTAGCTGATTTGAGACAAACATTAAAAAATAGAAACAGTAAAACTCTGATAGTTGCCGATGAATGGTGTAATGACCTTAGAGACATTTCAGATTTTATTGAATCAAAATCTGTGGACATGATTCAGATTAAAATGCCAGATTTAGGTTCAATTACTCAATCAGTTAAAGCAGTAACAATTTGCCATGCTAATGGAGTAAAAGCTTATCTTGGCGGTAGCTGCAATGAAACTGATCTTAATGCCAAAAACGCAGTTCATGTAGCAGTAGCAACAGGAGCTGAACAGATATTGGTCAGACCTGGTATGGGTGTTGATGAAGGATATTCGATTATGAAAAATGAAGAGGCTAGAGCTTTATTAGATTTATAATGAATATTGGATTAAGCACACGCTGGATGGTCGCTAGACCATCTGTTGTAATTTGGATCCTCTTTACCAGCTAGCTCCATCCTAGCTTCTTTCCACATTGAATCCCATACGACAGGGTTTTTCAATACTGACTCTGGTTTAAGGGAACTCTTGGCATTAAAGCCAGGAAATGATAACCGTCCAGAAGATTGTCCTATCGGATTATACCTTAAGTCTAAACTCCATCTGATTCTTTCACTTTTGTTAGGGAGTGACCCATGACAGGTCAATCGATGCATAAGCAGTACACTTCCTCTTTTCATAGGAACAGAAATCGCATCTTGAACCCTAAAAGACTCATCTGGTATTGCTACGGTTCCTTCGGTGGGACAATGCACATTTAATCCTTCTTTGTGACTTTTAGGAACAAGATGCAAGCAACCATCTAATTCAGAGGCATCCCAAACTGGCACCCAGACTGTTAGCATGTCAGTTTCATCAGCATCCTCATTTACAACACCGTTATCTTGATGCCATTTTGTCGCTCCGAACTGCACTGTTCCGTCCTCGTTCAAAGGGGCATATTGTTCTGGTGGTTTGAACCTTACATGCTGAACTGGATTACAATAAATCTCACTTCCAATAACAGATTCAATTACACCCAGTAACTCGGGGCACGTCAAAACGTTAAAGACAGCTGGTCCATGCCACATAGGTGTATCGTATTTTATTCCTGATTGTGGCAGTGAAAAATCGAAATATTGATTGTGTACTTTGCCACTATCCATGTATATTTGAGTTAATCTATCACTGAATTCACGATTTTCATACAATTCTTTGATTTCACCTTTATTGAATAATTCGTTGGCAAAATTATCCAATACTGTTTCATATTCTTTTACTAGTGGGTCTAATACAGTGGTAGGATTTATTACATCTTCAACTACTAAGTAGCCTTCATTTTCCAAATGGGTTAATTGATTGTTATTAAGTTTCAATACCAATTCCTCATTATCTTTATAGAATTAGCGTATTACCTGAATTTGATACTGTCAAGTTTGATTGGTCAAACATAATAATTTGGAATTTTAGTGTTAATTCATTGATTTTTATAAATCGCTCTGTATTTGCTAATAATAATGGATGATATTGCAATTATGAGAACCATACATGTGATAGTTGATGTTGATGGTCCAAATAAATTTGCGAGTGTTCCTGAAAACGTCGTGCCGAAAATAAATAATCCGAAACTTGATACCTGTAGTCCTGCAAGTCTGCCTCTATAATCTTCCTCAATAGTATTAAACATGACATAACTTGTTGAATTGTGGAATATGGCAATACAAAAATTTACAACAAAAATTAATAAGATGGATAAATAATAAATATTTGAAACAGCAAATAATATCGCAAAACATGCAGATACAAATATGGACCAAACGGCATATTTACCCATTTTTTTGGTTGTGAACATTCCTATAATAAAAATACCAGATATTTGTCCTATACCAGAAAATGATTGAAGTATACCTAAACCTCGAGCATCTAACTTTAATACATCTGATGCATATACTGGAAGTAATCCTGTTGTTGAAGGTATCAAAAGTAAAATAGGTATGAAGGATAAGAGGAAAAAGCCAATCAATAAATTGTTGTTTTTTATAATCGCGAAGAGGTTTTTAATATCTATATATAGTTGATTGACAGAGATATGGGGATTTTGAGATTTCGTATGTTCATATTTCAAAAAGTAAATAGAAAAAAATGCCGATAAAATAATAAGACTCTCTAGTAATAAAGCATATTTTGCTCCCAGATAAACTATCAAATAGCCGGCTAAAATTGATGCTAAGATTCTCGGTAAATTAAACCCGCTAATCCACATTCCAAAAATGTTTGAGATACTATCTTTGTCTACCAGTTGCATCCCCAATCTTATCTTGGAAGGGTCATATATAACCCAAGTGAAACCAATAAACAGAACAATCGGGTAAATATACCATATTGAAAATATATTTAAAAACATGATTGCAGCCAAAAAAGAAACGAGAATAAATTGAACACTTGTTACAAAAATGATGCATAGTTTTGGATTAAAACGGTCAACAATAGCTCCTCCAATGAACCCACCGAACAATATAGGTATCGTATCTATACCTAAAGCGAGGCTTGTAAGTAAAGGTGAATTTGTTTGGTCATATATTATCCAACCTACTACTATCTGTTGGATCCAAAACCCGGTTGAAAGAAGAACATGTAAATACATCAACTTTCGAAATTTCTCAAAATAAAGAGATCTGAACGCGTTTATAGCCATGAAATTTACAGGTAATATCCATCCCAGTTTGAACTTGCATCTGAAACCGTTTGGGGGTTTCCAGATAAGTCTCCACCAACCCATCTGTGGTCCCCTGGCATCAATCCGAGTGACCGGTCAGAAAGAGGTAATTCTATAATTTTATTACCCAGACGTGCTGAAAGTTTAATAGCTATAGCAGCTTCAAGAGCTTGTCTTAAATCATGACCCGAGATAGCGAGTCTAGAATCGGTTCGAATAGCTTGAATGAGAGAACGAGTTGACCCAGCTAAATAATTAAAAGGCCTCCAATCCCAGTCGGTAAAAGTAGGAGTGTATCGTTTTCTTTTACCTTTTTTGTCAAAACCTTTGTATAGATCTAAGTCATCCCAAAACCATCGGATAAGGGAATCGTCGGTCCATAGATCCATTCCCATTTTAGCTTTATGTGTGGTACCTTTGTCGATTCGAATTTTTTCTTTATAAGTGTCTAAAATATTTTCTTGATAAAATGGAACTGAAATTCCGTTGGACATTTCAAAAATACCATTTGAACCCATAACAGAATCGTTGTTGTGTATAGTTTCTTCTGGTTTACCCCAGGCGATAACGTTAGATATTTCACAGTCCATAAACAATCTTAACGCAGAGATCCATTGTACTCCTCCACCTGTTAAATCATCAGCCATGCAGTTAACGATTCCCCCTTTTATCTCTCCGAATTTACCTTCTCTGACCCAACTAGCTGTTTCCTGTACGTGATTATGTGCTACAGCTAAATTACCCCCAGCAAATATAACATCTCTTGATTTGCATGCATCAACCATCTCATCAGCGTCAGAAAGTTTTGCAGCTAAAGGCTTATCCGTTGAAACGCCTTTTACTCCCGCTTGAGCACATGCAATCACAGATTCTTTCATCCATTTAGTTGGTGTTACCACTGCTGCTATATCAGGGACTACTTGTTTGAGCATAGATTCTGCATCTGGATAAAGTGCATTTATTCCAAAACGTTTTCCAACTGCTTTACGCCTTTCTGGATTGTGTTCAGCTATAGCAACTAGTTCTGTATCTGGATATGCTGAGTACACTGTGGCGTATTGTTGCCCTAACCTACCACAACCAATTATAGCTACTTTAACTTTGTTCATATTTACAACTTATAAAATAGAAATTAATAACCAGAATTTATGTTATATATGTGAATATTCTTTTGTATAGTTAATGAATATAAACATTTCTTATAATAATGGAATTATAATCTAATGGGTAAATCTTGTGATCAAAAAATGTTATTTGCGAATGAAGTAATGGCCCAAAAATACACTATTTCTTATAATAAAGATCCACTTGTTAAAATTCCTCTTAAACATTACAAATGTATAATGCATTCCGGATGGCACGTTGCTACTGAAAAACAGGCCGATAACAATTGGTATAGAAGACTACAAGGTATATTAGATAAGATAGCTTTAAAGCAACAAAGCTAGAGTTTAGTATTTAGCCCTGAACGAACATCGGCATTACGACGTGAGTGTAATTATCTTGGCCAACAGGTTTTAATACGCCAGGACTTGAGGGAGAACTTATTTCAAGAGATACTTTTTCAGTTTGCATTATGGATAAGACATCTGAAATATATTTAGAGTTAAATGCTATTTTTGATTCTTCATTGTCAGGACCGGCTGAATCGGGAGCGGTTCCAGTGATTTCAGCATCGATAACACCAGTGTTTTCTCCAACTTCTTCTGCTCTGGAAGCAACTGTTACGGTTCCTATGTTTTCTTGTTCCCCTTTATTCAATACCAATCTGACAATACCTCTACCATCTCTAGCAAATATTGAAGCTGTTCTTATCGCTTTATTAAAGTCACTAACAGTTAAAATCGCAGTACTCTGGTATTAATTGTTTATAGTCAGGAAACGATCCTTGAACAAGTTGGCTGACTATTTCTGTGTTATCCAGTCTGAATAAAGCTTGATTTTTTGAAGTAGTAACGGTGAATTGTATTTGTTCATCGGATACTGGCATCAAACGATTGATTTCAATCAAAGATTTGGCTGGTATTATGAAGTCCGTATCTTCTTCAACTGGGGCGCTTAAATTAGTTGTGTACACAGCTAGTCTGAAACCATCAGCTGCAGCAAATGTAACTGAGTCGTTAGAAATTTCTATTTTAACACCAGTCAAAACAGGTCTTGACTCTTCGGTAGCCGCAGCAAATACAACGTGATTAATTGCATTTTTTAGCTCATTAGATGAGATGCTTATAACAGTCCCTTCTTCTATGGTTGGTATTGGAGGATATTCTTTATGGTTTCCACCATTTATTTTTGACTTTATCCTGCCACATTTGAATGAGGATTCTTGGTTTTCTTCGTTACTACTTAGATCAATTGTGTTTTGAGGTAAAGTACCCACTAATTCTGTGAAAAGCCTTGCAGGTAATGTTGTTGTTCCTTCTTCTTCTATTTCAGCTCCTATCCATGTGCTGATTGCAATCTCTAGATTAGTTGCTGAAAGTTTCAATCGGTTTTGGTCAGTACTAACCAATACGTGTTGAGTTATTGGAAGAGTCGTTCTTGTAGCAACAGCTCTTGATACTATTGATAATCCTTCGTTCAAATTTTCTTGCAAGCAACTTAGTTTCACGTTAAATCCCGAAAAATGGTTTAGGTAGTATAAATCTCTACATCCGTATAGTCAACCTTATAGCAGTCGCATATATCAATAACGTACAAATTAATCTAGAGTAAATGTTTTCTAGTTATTCAGTAACCGTTATTGTACCTATCATGCCATTAGCTTCGTGAAAGATGCAAATAAACTTATATGTCCCAACTTTATCGAATACATAGTTGAAGGATAGAGTTTCACCTGCATCTATATCTGTATCCAAGTTTAATGGTTCAATATTGAAATTATGAACTTCAGATTCCGCTGTTAACGTAAAATCAACAGATTCACCTTGCTTGAAATTGAAGGTGTTAGGTGAAAATACATATTCTCCTGTTTTTCCTCCTGGGTCACCATTTACTATAGTCACCGGAGTTCCGGTCCCTGTAGCTGGTGATAGACCTTCAGCAGTATTCGATGCTGTGGTTTCCGCTGGTTGACTCAATTTATTGGATACTGGAGGTGGAGCAGGCGATTGATATCCGGTCGAAGTTTCAGAAGATGAACTTTCGCCGCATGCAACAATTAGTAGTACAGGTATAAAAAACACGAATAATTTCAATAATACTTTCAACTCAGGTTCTTCTCCTTTATATATTCTATACTTCAATCGTAACACCAATAAAAAGGTATGGTCAACGGATAGCTGTTACATATGAAAT
>CAYRIG010000094.1:0-6368 GCA_964424315.1 uncultured Dehalococcoidia bacterium
ATTCACTGTACGAAACTTTATCCCTATTAAAGATTATTTTCACTCCCTGACTCATCGCTAATACTTGCCAAACAGTAATTATCAGATATAAACCTAAATCAATTCCCGTTCCCAAAATCGGTAAAAAACCAATAGCATAGAATATTTTTGGTGATGAAGCCATACTACCAACTCGTATCCAATCAAACCAATGAGGATTTGATTTGCTATCACGAAACATTATAATCCCGAGGATAAATATTAAGAAAAACCAAGTGAACCAGGATATTATTTTGGTAATAATACGAAAAGTCAATTCTGTTGTAGGAATAGACGGTCCTATCATCGTTGCTGTCGCAGAAAGGAATAATATAAAAAAAGCTACTACATAGGCCTTTTTAGTTCGATCTGACTTTATTTCTGAATAAACAGTCCCATCGAGCCTTAACACCCTTATCACCCTAAATAGATAGTCTCTAAACAAATTTTGTTCATCTGATTCAGAATCTGTTTTGCCATGAAAATCGTTACCACAATTCCAACAATAATTAGCTTTGGGGTCGGGTAGCAAACTATTGCATTTTCTACATACTTTATTTTGTTTCATAGCTTGAACTTGTGATAAATACGATTATGAAGATTCTATATGGAGTTATTTCAAAGTTAATATTAGCGAGTTAATTGTAATAGTTCTACCCTGACATCCCCAGGAAGTTTGAAAAATGCTATTATCGGTCCATTAGGTACATCTACCGGACCTTCCATCAACTTTGCTCCCAATCCTATCAACCTTTCAATCTCGTATTCCATGTTGTCTACTTTTATACCAAAGTGTTCAAGTCCCCAATGAGCAGATGAATCTGAATCACCCATCTTTTCATTGGTTCTAGCTCCTGAAATATTCACTACAGCACCATCAACTGTCTCACATCTTATAAATCTGTCTCCCCATGGCCTAACTGCATCACTGATTATTTTGAAATTAAATGCCTTTACATACCAGTCAGCAGTTGCACCTGGATCTGCAGATTTCAAATGTATATGATCAAACTCGTACGCCATTTAGTACCTCCAATTATTTGTAATTAACCCATCATACCCTTATGATTGCAAATGTTACCTAAAGTCAAATAAATATGTAAGTATTTTACTCAATTACTACCGAGGTGATTGTAAAACACTTGCAGAAAACTTTCTTATTTTATCTTCATCTTTTATTCCGTCAGTTTCAATACCACTTGAAACATCAACTCCCCACGGAGCTACTTGAGAAATAGCCTCAACGATATTATCGCAATTGAGACCACCAGCTAATATCAAATTATAAGTCCCCGATAATTCTGCTGCTATATCCCAATTGAATTTTTTTCCAGTGCCTCCATAAGAACTTGCTTCGTATTTATCTAGTACAACCATGCTCCCATAACTTAAAGCTAATTCTACTTGTTCACGTAATTTGGAAACACTACTGTCAAATTGTTCATATTCGACAACCTTTACCTGTTTTATAGTAGGAACATCCATCCCTTTTACGTATTCGTGAGTTTCATCTCCACATAGTTGTACTAGGTCAAGATTCAAATTATGGACAATTTTATTTACCCGTTCAATTGCCTGATTTGCAAACAAACCTACTAAATTAGGTAATTTATCTCCATGGGTTTTTTTCAGTTTTTCAATTACATTCTTAGCATGATTCATTTCTAAACGACGCCTTGCACCGGGTACAAATACGAATCCCAAGAAATCAGCACCACTTTCAACCGCAATATTGGCAGAATCATAATCTTTTAATCCGCAAATTTTTAGTTTGGTCATATCAATCCACTTAACGACACTCCAGGATCAGTGGATGTCACCAACGATTCGCCAACCAAAACTGCATTAGCACCAGCATTTTTAACTCTTTCGATGTCAACATAGGAATTAACACCACTTTCACTGACTATGATTTTATCGCTTGGAATTAGTGGCACTAATTTTTCAGTAGTCTCTAGACTAGTTGTCATTGTTTTTAAATCTCTATTATTTACACCTATGATTTCGGCACCTGCCTCCAAGGCAATTTCCAATTCTTCTTCTGTATGAACCTCAACTAAACATTGCAGCCATAATGAACTGGCTAAACTTAACATTTCGACCAATTGTTTAAGACCTAAAATCGAAACTATAAGTAGTATTGCATCAGCTCCATATGCCCTAGATTCATATATCTGGTACTGGTCTACTATAAATTCTTTTCTTAAAACTGGTATACGATAAGAAGAAACCAAATTGATCACATCAACCATGTCTTCAATACTTCCATCAAAATATTTCTTATTAGTTAAAACAGAAATTGCAGCCGCACCATTATCGGCATATTGCAAGGCTAACTGCTTATGATCATAAGCGCTATTGAAATGTCCTTTACTCGGAGATTTTTTCTTAATCTCAGCAATTACTCTTGTTCTATCTCCCATTAAAGCACCAGAGAAGTTTAATGGTGGATTTTTTTCATTAATCAATTCCAGCAACTCTGTTTCTGGCTTACAGGATTTAGTATTTACTAATTCTAATTTCTTATGTTCAACTATTTCATCTAACATAAAACCAACTCAATCATTAATTTATTCAATCTTTCTTTAGACTTTTTGTATATTCAACATAAGAATTCACTTGGTTTATTGCCAATCCTTCATCGATTGCGTTAGCAGCGATTGAAACACCTTCTTTAAAGTCAGAAGCTTTGCCACACGCATATAGAGCAAAAGCAGCATTAGCCAAAATAGAATTTCTTTCTATTGTTTTGTTTCCTTCAAATATGCCAATTATTTTATCTGCACTATCTTGAGCATCTTTAACTTTTAATAAACTTGATGGTTGGCGCTGAAAACCCAAATCTTCAGGAGAAACTTTATAATTTTCTATCTTCATTTCATTTAATTCCCATACTTCGGTTTCATTAGCTAGCGAAACTTCATCTAAACCATCTAACCCATAAACAACTAATGCTTTGGTGCTACCTAAGATTTTGAGTGCCTCTATAAGTTTATTCCCAATTGACCTTTCGGATACTCCGATTAGTTGATATTCAGCTCCGGCTGGGTTCGTAAGAGGTCCTAACAGATTAAATACAGTTCTGATTCCAATCTCTTTTCGAGGAGCAGCCGCATATTTCATTGAGGGATGAAACATTTGGGCAAACATAAATCCAAACCCTATCTTTTGCAAACATGACTCTACATCATTGGCATCCAACTGTATGTTAGCACCCATAGACTCCAGAACATCCGCACTACCAGTAGAACCAGACATGGCTCTATTGCCGTGCTTAGCTACTGTAATACCCGTTGAGGAGACAAGCAAGGCTGTTGCAGTTGATATGTTTAAAGTATTAGCGCCATCACCTCCTGTACCACATGTGTCTAAAACAGAGGTGTTTATTTTTACAGAAACTGATTTTTGCCTCATTATGCTGGCCATACCAGCAATTTCGTTGGCAGTCTCACCTTTAAAACGAAGTGCGGTAATAAAAGAACCAATTTGAGCTTGGGTTGCATCACCACTCATAATGATTTCCATTACTTCCTCAGATTCATTTATGCTCAAATCTTTTCCATCGATTAATTTTGATATGGAATTTTTTATCACAATGACCTCCATAAATTATCGGTGAAGTTTTCTTGTAAAATTAAGATGTTAATTAAACACTTGTTATTGGATTTCGGGATATATTACCCCAGTGTCAAAAAATTGCTCAATATTTGTTTACCATGAGCAGTCATTATTGATTCAGGATGAAACTGAATCCCTTCTGTAGGATATTCCTTATGCCTGATTCCCATAATGATCCCATTATGTGTTTTTGCAGAAACTTCCAATTCTACAGGAATCGTATTTGGAACCACTGCAAGGGAATGATATCTTATAGCTTTAAATGGATTAGGTATATTTTTAAAAACTCCTTCTCCATCGTGCAAAATATCTGACATCTTGCCGTGCATGATCTCACCTGCTTTTTTTACATCGCAACCATATGCTGTACCCACACACTGATGTCCTAAACAAACACCCAATAAAGGTTTTATTGGAGAAAACACCTTTACAACCTCTACAGATATCCCCGCCTGTATGGGACCACATGGTCCTGGAGAAATTATTATCCTTTCGGGGTCTAGTTCATATATCTGTTCTATATCAATTGTGTCATTCCTAATAACTTTGACATCTTGGCCCAATTCAGCCAAATATTGATAAAGATTGTATGTAAAACTATCGTAATTATCTAACAGTAAAATCAATTTATTTACCTGCAGCTTTAATCGCTTCAATCATTGCTTTAGATTTACCTAAGGTTTCTTGATATTCTTCATCTATTTGACTATCCGCTACTATACCTCCACCGGCTTGCACATATCCAACACCATCTTTTAAAACTATTGTTCTCAACAAAATAGCTGTATCCATATCGCCACTATATGAAAAATATCCTACAGCACCAGCATATGCACCTCTATTTTCAGGCTCTAATTCTGCAATAATCCCCATAGCTCTAATTTTCGGAGCTCCAGAAACTGTGCCGGCTGGGAAACAAGATCTAAGGGCATCGAAACAATCCATACCCTTCTTCAATTTACCTTTAACATGTGAAACTATGTGCATCACATGAGAATATCTTTCAACTTCCATTAGTTGGGACACCTTAACAGTACCTGGTTCACTGACCTTACCTATGTCATTCCTGCCCAAATCTACTAACATAATATGCTCAGCTTTTTCTTTTTCGCTATTCATCAATTCAATTTCTGCTTTGTCATCAAGTTCTGGATCAGAATTCCTAGGTCTAGTTCCTGCGATAGGATGATAATCTAATTCACCATCAATACATTTAATCAACATCTCTGGGGATGAGCCTATTAACTGAAAATCATCTAAATGTAGATAAAACATATATGGAGATGGATTAATTCTACGCAATGATCTATATATTTTAAACGGTTCAGAATTTGTTGGCGTACTGAAACGCTGAGAAAAAACCACTTGTATACAATCTCCAGCCTTTATATATTCAATGATTTTATTTATTGAATTCGAATACTCATTTTTAGTCATATTAGTTTTGGTATCTAACGTATCTTCGCTAGAAACATTTGTAATATCTTGTATCCTGTGTTTAGAATCGATTTGCGAATCCAACCTGACAACAATATCTTGTATTTTTTTAACCGCATCCATATATGACTTCTCAAGGTCATCACCAAATTTAGCCAAAGACAAAATCAATATTTTATGTTCAACATGATCAAAAACCAAAATAGTGTCTGAAAACATAAAAATAGATTCAGGAATATCCAACCCACCCTTTTTATGTTCAGGGATGTTTTCAAAATGTTTGATAACGTCATAACCTATAAATCCAACTGCACCTCCATTAAATTTAGGAAGTTTAGGATTAGGAACAACACTTGTTTCGTGTAATTTTTGACGAATACAGTGTAAAGGGTCTACCGAACCACCTTTTTCCTTTATGCCTGTCTTTACTACATCGTACGGATCAGTACCAATAAAACTGTAGCGTGCTATCTTATCCCCACCTTCAACACTTTCTAACAAAAATGAGTAAGGAGGCCGAGCCACCTTTAAATATACTGAAACAGGAGTTTCCAAATCCGCGTTTATTTCTTTATATACCAAAGCTGCATTACCCAAATTCTTTAGTTCTTTAAATTCAGACAAAGACGGATAAAACCCGTTTAGCTCATCATTTTCAGAAGACGTTCTCATATTTATTTTACAAATCCACCTTGTTTATATATCAATGCTTTGGCAATACCAATCCAATTGTTTCTTTAATTAGATTTAACCTAGCCCTGCTGATCTCCTCAGCTTTTTGCGCCCCGGAAAATAAAAGTCTATCTAATTCTCCAACATCTGACATCAATCTGTTGTATTTGTCTCTTATGGGATTTATTTCTTCTATTACCACTTCAACAACTCTTTTTTTCAAATCACCATACCCTCGTGCATCTGCAAATTCAGATTCTATTTCAATTTCAGATTTTTCAGTAATCACTCTATATATACTTAAAAGGTTATTTACTCCTGCACTTTCAGTAGAATCCGAAAACCTAATATCATTACCTGAATCAGTAACTGCACGTTTTATCGACCTCTCTATTTCTTTATCTTCATCCAATAATCCTATGGCATGACCTCTGACATTCGAATACGTTTTAGACATCTTCACCAACGGATTATCAAGCCCCATTACTCTAGCTCCTACTTCAGCGATTATTGGTTCGGGTACAATTAAATCAGAATCGTATATGCTATTGAACCTTAATGCTATGTCTCTAGCTAACTCGACATGTTGTTTTTGATCTTCACCTACAGGAACTTCATTCGCA
>CAYRIG010000095.1:0-6263 GCA_964424315.1 uncultured Dehalococcoidia bacterium
AAATTCTCTGTTTTTTCTGTTAGTTTTATCATTTAATCAACCGATTATTTATTTGTGGTGTTTAAGATTTAATATAGATTCAATGTCATATGCAAATCCTACTGCAGGTGTGCTGGGTCCTCCTAGAATTTGTACTAAATCGTCGTATCTACCACCACCACATACGGATGTGCCCTCAATACTGAAATCAAATATTATGCCTGTATAATACGAAATGCCTCGTACGTAACCTAAATCAACTTCTATATTTATATTTTGTTGAACATTATTAAGTAGCTGGCTTAGAGTGGTTTCCAGAGATGCCATAATATCACTAGGTTGAGTTAAATCTTTTAGGGTTTTTTTAAGTGATTCTATTACATCTAAAGGTTTTCCAGATATATTTGATACAGTTTGAAGTTTATCTAAAGCTTGGATAAAAGATTTTTTGTTATCTAAGTCCGACCATTTTTGCATTAAACTAAAAATTATTTCATGTTGAGTCCGTCTTCCTGTAGAACCACTTATATAATTGAGCATAACTTTTTCAATCAATTCGTTTAGGATGTTAGCACTGTGACTGGTAGCTTCGGGAATAACTTCGGAATTTTCCTGTCCATTTCCCATTTCTTCGTAAAAAGATTTCTCATCAAATGTACCATCTTTTATTTCGTTTATGTTTTGGATTAGCAGTAATTTTAAAATGTCTGAAAATTCAAATTGGTCAAGTATAGAAGATAGAATTCCTATATGCCCTATTTTTAGAGTGATATTGTTGAACTTCAATCCTGCTAAACCGTCAACGGCGGTTTTTATGACCTCATAATCAGTATCATGTCCGCCTATAATTTCTACACCTGCTTGGGTTTTTTCATTAGACTCTATATTGTGTCTAAATATCGGGCCTTCGTATGAGTAACGAGTTGGTTTGGAAGTAGGTTTATTTTCAATAAATTGACGAATTACCGATGATGTGAATTCTGGACGTAAAGTAACATTATTTCCATCAGGGTCTATAAAGCTGTATAGTTGCCCAGCTAATTCAGGGCCTAATTTTCTAAGATATATATCACTATTTTCAATTATTGGAGTTTCAATTTTTGTGAAACCACGTTTTTTGAAAATAGAAGAAATAGTATTTAAGTATTCTGCTTTAATCATAGGATATATTTCGATAAGTTTTGGATACAAGTAGAGAAATGTCCTTCGACATTGGCACTATAAACTCCAAAGGATATAGAATAAGTGTACAACAGCATATTAACTAATCAAAGAAGAAATTAGGTTTAATTTTTAAACTTGAGTATGCGATGATATTTTGATGATTCCAGAAAATGTTTGCTACTAGATGTGGGTGTAGATTTGATTTTTAAATTTCATAAGTATATGTTGCCTGCAAATGAAAAATAGTTTGCCTATAGCTGTTGTTGCTGATAGTTCAGCTTCTCTACCGATTTCAAGTAATTTACTTGACTTTTTATACTTGGTGCCAATGAATGTCATGGTTGATGGTACTGAATTTGTTGATAACCATGAAAATTCTCTTGATGAATTTTATACCCTAATGAAACAAAGGTCTCTTAATATAAAAACCTCTCCGCCTTCTCCAGATGCGTATTTATCTGTATTCAGAAAAATTTTTTCTCATTCAATACATCAAATAATATGTGTGACGGTTTCATCAAAGTTAAGCGGGTCTTATAATTCAGCTTGCATAGCTGCAAAGGAAGCAAAGGAGGAATTTGGAGAGGTTAATATAGAGGTTGTTGACTCTAAAAGTGCAGCAGCAGGTGAAGGTTTAATAGTTTTGCAATTGTGTAAAACTATCCAGGACGGGTTTAATATGGCGCAAGTCTTGAATTGCGTAGATTCGATCGTGCAAAATACTACAATGGTTGGGTCTATAGAAAATCTATATTATGCTTGGAAAAGCGGCAGAATACCAAAATTGGCTTATTTAGGTTCTAACATGCTTGGTATTAAACCTGTTTTTGAATTGAATAAAGGTGGAATAAATTTATTGGGTAAGCCTAGAACTTCGAAAAAAGTTAATGAAAGGTTTGTTAAATACTTGTTAGATAAATCATTTGTAGATGATATATATATTTCTGTCATGCACGCTGATGCAATCGATAAAGCTACTGAACTTATAGAATTGATCAAGTCTAAAACGCAATATAAAGAATTATTTTTGACTAATGTATCGCCTATAATAGGAGCATATGCAGGACCAGGCATGATTGGAGCAGCTTTTTACCACGACATTTATAAATGAAGTTTATAAATTTCTTAGATTAATATACTATGTTGATTGAAACGATTTCATACCAATATTTTAGGAGTATTTTAATATGCAGCATATTCAGCAAGAAAATAAAAAAATAAAAAAACCAAGTAGAGAGATTGTTGAACAATTTAGGGAATTCGGCACTGCTACTATTAGTTCTGCATTAAGAGAAGTATGTGGTATACGAAGAGCATTTATGATTGGTCCAGTAGCATTTACTTCTGGTAAAAAAGCTGTTGGAACTGCTGTGACTTTACAGTTTTTGCCAAAGAGAGAAGATATAGAGCCTGGTCAGACCGAAGAGGAACAAGAATCCACTTCTGCTTTATGGTCCGCGACTATTGAAGTTAACAATGGGGATATATTGGTTGTTGATGCGCGTGGAAATTTAGAAACTGGTTGTTTAGGTGAAATGTTAATGACAGGTTTACACGCAAAGGGTGTAGATGGGTTGGTAGTTGATGGATGTGTTAGGGATTATCCAGATGCGAAAAATATTGGTTTGCCATTGTTTTTGAAAGGGGTTACTCCTCATAATGCGAGTCATTATGAAATGTATCCTTGGGATTATAATGTGCCTATTGGGTGTGGTGGAGTTTTAGTTCTTCCGGGAGATATTATAGTTGGAGATGATGATGGAGTTGTAGTAGTACCACCTAAAGTTGCGAAAGAAGTTCTTGAATATTGTGATAGGCGTGAATCTGGAGAAGTTTTCGAGCGTATAAAATTAAAAGAAACTGGACAAATAGAAAAATATTATCCTATGAATGAAGAAGCTTTAAAAGAATATGAAGAATGGAAAAAAGCGAGGTCTTGAGAACCTTAAGCGAAGATCAAGTTAATCTTAAAGAGTTGTTTTGATAATGGTGTATAGACTTGCTTTAAGCGAATGTAGACTTGATAGAAAATCAAAAAATGTGCAATTAAAGGGTAATGTTTCCAGAGTAGTATTTATATTGGAAGGAACTGCTATAATACGTGAAGGTTCGAATACACAGAGTATATTGAATCAGAATTCAGCAATTTACTCCAAAAATCCTTTGGAAATTGCCTTTGATGGGATAAAAAGTGTAATTCTTATTTGGGAATTACTTCATGGATCATATGTCCATAGTGACCACATATCTGAAACATACGGTGAAGTTACAAAGAAATTGGAATCTGAAATTAATTTGGACAGTGAGGGTGTATATTTAATAAGATGTGACAGGGTTGATTTTCCTTTGAGTGGGATTGCATATACTCATACTCATAAAGGTCCGGGCATACGATATTTGGTGTCAGGAGCTTTAGATGTGACGGTAAATGATGAGACGTCCCATATTTTACCTAATCAAGCATGGTTTGAAACTGGACCACAACATGTTTACGCTTCATCTTCTGTAACCATACCTACTTCTTTTGTTAGGGTTATGATATTGCCAATTTCAATTAAAGGTTTAAAGTCTATTGAATATGTGTTAGAAGAGGATGATGATAAGCCGAAATTGCAAAAATATACAATGTTTATTGATTCTGATTTACATATAAAATAAGCGAAAATCATATACAAAAATTGAAAGAGAGGTTTATACCATGGGAACTAGGGTTGATGGAAAAATTGCTGTAGTAACAGGATCTGGTTCTGTAGGAACTGGGATAGGCAATGGAAAGGCAGCTGCGCTGGTTTATGCTAGAGAAGGGGCGAAAGTTGTTCTGTCTGATTTAAATATTGGGTCAGCAGAAGAAACACAAGGGATAATTGAAAAGGAAGGTGGAGATTGTATTGTTGTACAGGCAGATGTAAGTAATTCTAAGGATTGCGAAAACCTTGTTTCCAAAACAATTCAGCATTATGGGAGAATCGATATTTTACATAATAATGTAGGTATCGAAATACCTGGGGGTATACAGGAAATTAGTGAAGACGATTGGGACAAGACTTTATCTGTAAATTTAAAAAGTGTTTTCTTGATGTGTAAATACAGCTTGCCTCACATGCAGAAACAACGTTCTGGAACGATTGTGAATATATCGTCTATAAACGGTATTAGAACTCTGCCTGCCCTATCAGGGCCATATGGAGCCTCAAAGGCAGGTATGATAGCATTAACCAGGGAAATTGCGGTTGAATATGCTAGTGATGGAATCAGGGCTAATTGTGTTTTGCCAGGTATGATGAATACACCCTTCGTGAAAGCAGCTCTGACTGAAGCTTGGGGTGGAGATATACAGGAAATGATTAATTTGAGAGATGCAATGTGTCCAACAGGCAAACAAGGGGAATCTTGGGATGTGGCGTATGCTGCTTTGTTTCTTGCTTCAGATGAATCAAAGTATGTCACTGGTACAACTTTAGTGGTTGATGGAGCTTTGACCAGCTCGGTTAAGACAAATTGAAAAATTAAAATTTGTGTATGTAATAAAATAAGAATTGGAGAATATAAATGATAGAGAGGGAGCGTCTCATAGAGACTTTTTGTAAGCTTGTTAAAATAGATAGTCCGTCTGGAGAAGAGCATGATATCGCACAGTATTTAAGCGAACGCTTAAAGAATCTTGGATTAAATGTGACTAAAGATGGTTACGGAAATGTAATAGCTAGGTCTGAAGGAGATAATCCGTTGATGTTGTCAGCTCATATGGATACCGTTGAACCAGGACGTAGTATAGCACCCAGGGTTAACTTAGACAAAATCGAGTCTGATGGAACCACGATATTGGGTGGAGATTGCAAAGCTGGTTTAACCGCAATACTTGAAGCTTTAGATTCTCTAAATCAAGATGAAGTTAAACACATCCCAATTGAAGTTGTATTAACCCGCGAAGAAGAAACAGGTTTGATAGGTGCAAATAATCTAGATTTTTCATTGATTCAATCAAAGGAAGCCGTTGTATTTGATGGAGAAGGCCCAGTTAGTCAGATTACTTCCTCTAGTCCAACATATATAGGATTTGATGTGGAAATTACCGGACAGTCTGCTCATGCTGGTGTTGAACCAGAAAAAGGGTTGTCAGCCATAAAAATCGCTGCTGAATTAATCAACAAATTACCCCAGGGTAGGCTTGATGAAGAAACTACTTTTAATTTGGGTTTGATTGAAGGTGGACAAGTTCGAAATGCTGTTGCAGAGACTGTTAATTTACAAGGCGAATTCCGAAGTATGAATCTAGAAACACTGGATAGTGTGAACATGCAATTGATTCAGAGTATAAACGAAGTTCGAAACTCTCATCCTAAAGCCAAATTGGTTGAAAAAATCACGACCGATTTTCACACTTACAAAATAGGTGACGATTCGGGTACCCTGCGGAGAATCAAATCAGGGCTTTCTTCTCTCGGGTTGAACCCAACGATGCAACGGTCTGGTGGTGGTACTGATGGTAATGTATTCAGGAAATTAGGTATAGATGCCGTTGTCGTTGGTATGGCTGATCATGGGATGCATACTAAGCAAGAATATGTTTCTATATCGGATTTGATGGACGCAGCCCATTTGGTAGAGACATTGATTGCATATTAATGGAATATTAGGGACATAGTAAAATATACCCAATCTTTGCAATTGATTATGTGAACAAGGTGTTATGAAAACAGTTAACATAGCTTATGGCGAATCTAGATTAGAAGTAAAAGTTCCTGACTATTCTGAAGTTATATTACCGAATTATCCCGCGCCTTTTGATAATCCCTATATGGAGGTACGAAAGAGCATATTAAATCCGGTAAATTCTGTTAATTTAAAAGATTTAGTTGATGAAAATGACAAGGTAGCTATTTCAATTTGTGATGTGACTCGACCTATGCCCTCTAAGGTAGTTTTATCTGCAATATTGGATGAATTGAATCACATCAACAAAAGTAATATTAAAATAATTATAGCTACAGGTACTCATAGAGCTACTACAATGGCTGAAACCAAGACAATGCTTGGATCGAAGATTATTAATAATTATTCAGTTGTAAATCACGACTGTTTTGATAAAGATAAGTTAACCTACTGCGGTAATACTAGTA
>CAYRIG010000096.1:0-6256 GCA_964424315.1 uncultured Dehalococcoidia bacterium
GAAATGTTGAATGTAATAATATACTATTATTTAATCCTGTAGTTGTCTCGTGAGCATTTTCAGTTTGATTTTCCATTACGGATGTATTGTCCAATTCACACTCCTACTCTAATCTCAATGTGAGTCTTCTGGATCATTAACAGGCTCAAATGACCAGGCATAAACAGCAAACATAGTCACCATAAACCCTATCGCTGTCACAATAATACCAACCGTGGAAGATATATAAACAGCTCCATACCCAGCTATCAACAACCCCATAGAGCATATAAATGGCCAATAAGAAGGCTGAGGTAGATGTATTGAATGATCATCAATTTCTGCGACTTCATCGGAAACAACTTTACCATTCTCTTTTTTATCAATCCAAAATTGGTCAATTCCGGTTACGGATGGTATTTCTTTAAAATTATATTCTGGAGGTGGAGATGAAATCGACCACTCTAATGTTCTTGCATCCCAAGGATCAGAACCCGCGATTTCACCTTTTCTCAAACTTCTTACCACATTATGTATAAATATCAAAATTGAAAATGCTAACAATAAAGAACCAGCAGTTGAAACACCATTCCAAAGGTTCCAACCCATATCAGCATCATATGTATATACACGCCTAGGCATTCCATCCATACCTAAAAAGTGCAGCGGGAAGAAGGTGATGTTCGTTCCGATAAACATCAACCAAAAATTCAGTTTGCCTATTTTTTCATCAAGAAACTTTCCAGTAACTTTGGGGAACCAATAATACACACCGCCAAAAATGGCTAGTATAGCTCCTCCGAATAAAACATAGTGTATGTGCGCGACAATAAAATAGGTGTCCTGTTGTTGCGCATCTGAAGTTGCTATTGCGTGCATCACACCACTCAATCCACCAATGATAAACAAAAACACAAATCCTATAGCGAAAAGCATCGGGGTTTTAAAGTCAAGAGATCCTCCCCACATAGTACCTAACCAATTGAATATTTTTACTCCGGTAGGTACCGCAATGGCCATTGTTGTTAAAGCAAAAACAGAGTTCGCTACCGGTCCCAATCCAACAGTAAACATATGATGGCTCCATACCATCCAGCCCATAAAACCGATTATAACTCCGGATAGTACTATAAAAGGATAACCGAATAACGGCTTTTTGGAAAAAGTCGGTAGTATTTCCGAAATTATTCCCATTGCTGGGAGTATAAGAATATAAACTTCAGGATGTCCAAATATCCAAAACAAATGCTGCCATAAAAGTGGACTTGCTCCAGCTGATGTGACGAAAAAGTTCATGCCGAAATATCTGTCCATAAATAACTCAATAAGAGCAACAGTTATAACTGGAAATGCAAAAATTAATAAGAAAGAAGTAACAAACGTCATCCAAGTAAACAATGGCATACGCATTAAAGACATGCCAGGAGCTCTCATATTAATTATTGTAGTTAAAAAGTTAAACGCTGCAGCCAACGAAGCTACTCCAAGAATCTGTAAACTGATTATCCAAAAATCAACTCCATGACCTGGATTGTAGGCAGCACCAGTTATAGGAGCATAACCAAACCAACCAGCATTTGGTGCACCGCCCAAAAACCAACTCAGTTTTAAGACTATAGCGCCAGATAAAAATGTCCAATAACTAAAGGCATTTAAACGAGGAAAAGCGACATCTCTCGCACCAATCTGTAAAGGTATCACATAATTGAAAAACGCTGCACTCATAGGCATAACACCTAAAAATATCATCGTAGTTGCATGCATCGTAAATAGCTGATTATATACTTCTGGAGATACTATATTGGCTTCAGGGCCACCAAGTTGAATTCTGATTATTAAAGCTTCAATACCCCCGGTTACAAACATTATGAAGGAAGTTACTCCGTAAAGGATACCTATTTTTTTATGGTCTATAGTTGTTATCCAACCCCAAATACCAGTTGGGTGCACTGGCCTAGCGATACCAGATAAAGCAAGTAACGTCATCCCATCCCTCCTGGCTGAATATTCAATTTCAAGCTAAAACCAACATACTTGGCTGTCAAGTTCATCAATTTTTCCTTCGATATCATTTTAAAGATTGTAAATAAGCCACTAGAGCTGCAATTTGACCATCAGTCAAAGCGAGCTCGTCCTGGGTATATATCAATCCTTCTTTAGACATAATATTACCGGGTTTTATTTTATCTGGGTCTTTTATCCAATCCCTTAGATTTTGTTGATTATTTTCCATTATCGCAGAAGCAATATGGCTTCTACTACCAATATGAGTCAAATCAGGTCCCTTTTTCCCCCTAGCTTTTTTCAAGCCTTTGACAGTATGACAAGAATAACATTGGCCTGAACCTTCAAATATATCTCTACCTTGCGCAGCTAATGGGTCTGCAGAGTTAAATCCATCAGTATCTTGTTGGACCAACCATTTATTGAATTCCTCAGGTGTTTCTACCACCACTCTAAATTTCATTAATGCGTGAGCTACACCACAAAATTCTGCACATGTTCCCAAATATACTCCCTCTGAACCTTTATTTGCCTTTATCCACATCGCATTTGTATGATTTGGAACGACGTCTACCTTACCAGCTAATTTCGGAATCCAAAAACTATGCAATACATTTTGTGAACGCAATTCAAGATTAACAACAGTATCACTTGGTATATGCATTTCATTAGCCGTTACAATACGATTCCCACTCCCATCTGGGTTCGGATAGGTAAATTCCCACCACCATTGATGGCCTATCGCTTCTACGGTTAGTGAGTTTGGGTCCGGAGAATTAGCATTAGCAAAAGTCTCCTTAATGGTAGGTACTGCTATTATCGCCAATAAAATAATGGGCAATATTGTCAATGCTACTTCTATTTTGGTATTGCCATGTATCTGAGGAGGATCCACATCCCCTTCCCTTTTGCGATATCTAACAAGTATATATAGCATAAAGCCAACAACGACAATAAAAACCGCTGTAGCAACCCAAAATATTAAATAAAAGAGGTCAGCCTGACCCTGTGCAACAGGACCCTGAGGATCAAAAGTGGATTGTTTATGGCTTGGATAACAAGCAACCAACAAGAATAAAAACGGTGCTAATTTGGAAATAAGTCTGAACAGAGATTTGAACCCACTCATCTTTACTGAAAATCGCTCCTCAAAATAACATATTTATAGATTTGGGATTAAACACCAAATTCAGATTGTACCAATACACTCAGCATCTGAAAATTTTAATATTACTAAGGATATATTAATAATTTAGTTCAAACAATACACTATCTATAATAATTGCTATAAAAATAACACCCAGATAGGCAATAGAGAACAAATATAGCTTTTTTGCTCCATTTATACCCTCATCACGTAAAAGTTTAACAACGTACCCAATAAATAACACTCCTAATATTAAACAACTAATAAGATAAATAGGCCCAAAAGTATCTCTAAATGCCCAATACGTCAATAAAGTTATAAAGACAAGCAGAATAGTATATTTCAGTATGGCCCATTTTGTACGTTGGACTCCTGCAACTACCGGCAACATCGGTATTTGTGCCAATTTATAATCATCCTTCAATAGCAACGAGAGAGCCCAAAAATGAGGCGGTGTCCACACAAATATAATAATAAATAAGCATATAGCAGGAGCAAGTTCATACACGCCCTCGTATCCCCTTACTGCTACCCAACCCACCAAAGGAGGTATTGCTCCAGCAGCACCACCGATAACAATATTCTGAGAAGTCCTTCTTTTAAGGACCATGGTATAAATAAATATGTAAAAAGCCGATGCAGACAAGGTCAATATTGCACTCTCTGGATTTATAAGAATCCACATTAATCCAAATGCTATTAAATTTGTCAATAATCCAAAAACCAGAGCGTGTGATGGGGGAATACTTTCACTGACTAAAGGTCGTTTCTTGGAAGTCCTAGACATCAGCGAATCTATATCTTTTTCTAAATATTGGTTGATAGCGTTGGCCCCAGCAGCAGCGAGTGATCCTCCAAACAACACTATCGCTATCAAACCTAAACTTGGAACACCTTGTTTCGCTAGAAACATGCCGCCCACTGATGTCATTAACAACAGTATTATTATCTTGGGCTTGGTCAATGCTATGTATGCGTTTAGCGTTGAAACAAGAGTTGCCTTAGAATTTTCGACTACCACGTAATCTATCCTTCATACAAATACACTCAAATATATTTGATATATTCCTTCCAATAAATAGAAGCCCCAATAGATATTGCAACCCAGAATAAGGTCGCCATAGTCAAATGTAGAGCCTTGAATTCACTTGCAAATCCAGTCCAAATAATTATAGCACCCAAGATTATTTGCGCCACCAATATCCCCAATCCGGAGAGCATGCTTAAACTAAATCTGTTTGTTAATCCAAATCTCCTTATTACAAGATAAGCGAGGCTAGCAAAACCCAAGACTAAAACAATTGCAGAGTACCTGTGTGCCATATGCATAAAAGAAAACAAATCAGTTGGGAAAAAATCACCTCTACATAAAGGCCAAGTACCACAAACAGTCGAATATCCACTCCCTACAACATAAGAAGCGAACAGAATACTTGAAAACGTAAATACAACACTGATTGCCACCATTTGACCAATCAATCTGTGCTTGACCACACCAATATATTTATCAGCAGGTATTTCTAAAACGATAATGGCACATAGGGATGTAATCAAAATTTCTGCAACTCCTAAATGTACTAATCGCATCCACTTTGATAATTCCGTCAAAACCGTCATCCCACCTAATAATCCCGCAATGACTACCAAAATCAAAGCAAATACTGCTAATCTTACAGTCAATTTTCTTTTATGGCTGTGGTTACTAAATACAAAACCCAAACACATTGATAGAACCAATATACCCAATATCATCCCTGATAGCCTATGTGAATATTCGATAAGGGTGTCTAATTTGAATGGCGGTATAATCTCGCCATAACATAATGGCCAATCCGGACAACCTAACCCGGAACCGGTAATCCTGACAATTCCCCCAAGGGTCACCTGCGCAACTGCATCGATTAACGCTAAAATCGACAACCACATAAGGTTCTTCTGGTTAAAGATAGCGGGTATATATTTGTCACGCATTAACATACAGCCTATAAATTAAAGATATCATAAACTCTAGTCGACAGAAACAATTGTTTGTGGACATAAATCATTGATATTCAAGACCATTAAACTTACTAGGCAATAGTGCCAAATACATTAATCTGATACAATGCACAGTGGATTATCAATTAGATATTTTGTCATCTACTTTAATTGAAATACCTTAGAATGGAGTTGATACAATGCCTACACGTGAAGAAGGTGAACCTTATTTCCGAATCGATAGTAAAGAAGCATTTGAGATGTTAAAAGATGAAAACGCCATATGTATTGACGTAAGAGGAGAAGATGAATATTCTAGCGGCCATGTAAAGGACTCTATCTCTATACCAGTGGATTCTATACTCTCTAGAATAGATGAACTTCCAAAAGATAAAACCTTGCTGTTCATTTGTGGCATGGGTGTAAGAAGTGGATTAGCATGTGAAATGGCCGCATCGATGGGCTTAGACACAGATAAACTCTATAATATACAGGATGGAACACCGGCCTGGATAGAAAGCAACCTACCAACTGAGTATGGAGAATAAAATTGAATAAAACAAAACGTCAGGCATGGAGAAAACATAGGAAAACGCAGAAGAAAATGAAGCTAGCAAGAAAAGCATCAACTAGCTAATATAACGCGTATTTGTCCTATTTGAAGATCTATCTTATATGAATAATTCAGTTTTAGTAGTAGGTTCGGTTGCATACGACTCTGTAAAAACACCATCGGGAACCAGAAATAATGCCCTTGGTGGCTCGGCTACTTACTTCTCTATCTCTGCCAGTTATTTCAATAATGTAAGCTTGGTAGCTGTGGTAGGCGATGATTTCTTCGAAAAAGATTTCGCCATGCTTAATAACAAAAACATAGATACTTCTGACTTACAAAGAGTCTCAGGTAAAACCTTTAGATGGCAGGGTTCTTACGATTTTGGTGATTTGAATCAGAGAGAAACCATCTCAACTGACCTGAACGTATTTGCTGATTTCAAACCAGTCCTTAGCAAAACCAATCAAAATACACCTTATGTTTTTCTGGCAAATATAGATCCTGAATTACAATTAGATGTTCTGGAACAAATGGTTATAAAACCTGAAATATCACTTCTAGACAGTATGAATTATTGGATTGACAATAAATAC
>CAYRIG010000097.1:0-6210 GCA_964424315.1 uncultured Dehalococcoidia bacterium
CAAGATTTTGGACTGAGCGTGCATATGGAAACGTAATGATTGAGACTGCAGGAAAATCGCGGATGAAGCACCTTCAACAAAGGTTAGATAACGATGACCATCTTGTTGAGTTAGTTACAAAAGCAAAATTAGAAATGGATGAACCTGCTCGTGGATAACCTAGATAATTTAAATGATGGAGTAAATCTATGAGTTTATTTGTACAATCGCAAAAATTTTTAGATTTGGTACTTAATAAAGCAAGAGATAGACATGGCTTGATTCGATCATATCTAACATATCCAGAAGGAAATCCCTTAACCCCAGAGTGGTGTGCTAAACATGTGTTTGGTAATGAATATGAGGCTTTTAACGATACGATTTTGGGCGATCATTTTGGATTGCCATGGCATCAATATTATATGTATGAAGATGCAAACTGGTGTGCAGGTAGATTGATTGTTTCACAAGCAAACAGATATCGAGCTACAAACGATATATCTGCAAAAGTTGGCGCTGATGCTGGATTTGAACACCTGTCATGGGTATGGGAAAGAGGTTTAGAGTATGAGCCAGGGTGGGTAGCTAAGCCTTATGGAGGTATGCGAAATGAATATGCGATTGATAAATGTTATCACGAGACCAGTGTTGATCAAACAATAATGCCTGGGTTAGGTGTTTGGAGATATGCGGTTGATTTTGGGGATAAAGACGCAGTTGAAAAAGCTGGTAGATATTTAGCGGCTCAAGCAGATTGGTGGATAAGAAATGATTATAAATATGTATATGCAGGTGTGCCAAGTAGTGGGATAGGTGCTGCCGCGCATGGCCAGGATCCGGAAAATACTGGGGCACCTTACGCTAGCGATATGAAAGTAATGGTGCCTATGCATGCAGCTTATAAATTGACTGGAGAAAAACGTTTTCTTAAAGAAGTTAAGAAAAGAATTGGCAATTGCATCGATGCTGATGTTTTGAAATTAAAAAACCGTCACCATGGGGAAATAAAAGAATGGTTTCTATGGGCTGAAACGGCTGAGTATTTTCTTCTTGAAAGTGAATTGGCTGGTGATGCTGATTGGTTAGGATTGATAGAAGGTTACTGGAGAGCTGCCAAGACCGCGATTAATCCCGATTATACATTCACTGAGATGGGTTATTTCAATTCAGATACATGGAGCCTAGAGAGATACAAACCAGGAGCTAGTAATAATATGCATGCTTTAGGCGGCTGGCAAACTGATGTTAAAAATAATTGGATTACAGCTTTGTTTGCAAGTTTGGCGACTTTAGCTTATAAATATAGACTGGATGAAGAGGCCGGTGAATTGTGTTTGAAAATATTGGACAATATGGATGAAGATCATATAGTTAGAAATATAGATGAAGATGGAGATAAGCTGCGAGAGTCAGTGCGATACCGTACTCATATCACATGTATAGAGACAGTTACTTCATGGATCGATGCATATTGGAGAGCAAGGTTGGTGGGGATTTTGGATGAATAGTGTTTTTGGTTTGAAATGTTAGATGATTAGATTATCGAATAAACTTGGATTCTGTGTCTGTTTGTTTCTACAATAAGTAATTCACCGTTATTGGTAAGTTTGATTGATGCTGGGCCCCAGAAATATTTTTCAATTCTAGCTGAAATTTCATAAGGGTCTTGTATCTCTGGATCCACCTTAGGTTCTAGGTTTGATTTGCTCCTTGCTATTGCTTGATCTTTATTAGCTTCAAAAAATTCTTCTGCCCACTGTGAAAGTCCTGAATCTCCTTTTAGTTCTTGAAAGTGGTTTCCTTCATTATCTATGATTTGAACTTTCTCATTTCCCCAATCAGCTACATATACAAAACCTTCTTTATCTTGCACTGCAGATGATGGTCTTTTAATACAATGTTCTGTGTTGTCGAAAGAGCCATAAGATTCTAAAATATCACCTGCGGGTGAGAATTTTTGTACTCTATTGTTTCCCCAGTCTGCCACTAATATTTCCCCATTTGCTGTGACTGATATACCCCATGGTAGGTTAAATTGATCATCCATATTGCCCTTGGAACCCCAACTATCCAAATATTTACCTTCTTTGGTGAATTTTTGTACTCTATTGTTAAATTGATCTACAACTAAAAGGTTATAGGTGGAGTCAAAACATATACCAGATGGTCCATTTATGAGTCCATTGGTACTACCAAATTCACCCCAGCAATCAATAAATTTCCCAGTTTTATCAAATATTGATATACGGCTATTGTGTTCATCTGCTAAATATACATTGTCATCTTCGTCAATAGCTAAAGATGTAGGCCATATAAATTGTCCTCTGCCAGTCCCGTATTCGCCAAAATCTCCAAAATATTCACTTTGCATATTGCAGATACCTATTCTGATTCCTTCAGGCTGCTCAGGGTTTGTTCGGCTCAGCACATAAATACGATTTTCGCTTGATATAGCTAAATCAACGGGGTTACTGAACCCCCTTCCTTCCATTGCGACCACACCTATAGTGTGACTGTAAATTGCTTTGATTTTTTTATTTGACATAAAGTACCTTAATTAAATAGATAAATTTAATTTTTATTTATTAGTGCGTATTTCAACTCCAGCTTTTTCTTCTTGCATCGTAAGAAAAATTGAACTGTCCTTTGAATCCAGACCTCTAGAGATTGCCTGAGACATCTCTTTTTCACAAATTTCAGGAATCGAAAAAGGTACATTGAATTCATCAGCTATTTCCATTGCTAGTTTCAAATCTTTGTATGCCAGTTTTAATGAAAATCTAGGGTCAAAATCTCCTTTGAATAGAGTATTAGGTAATCTCACTTGTAAATCGAAATTTCTTCCTAAAGCACATTTTTGAAATACCTCAATAATAGTAGCGGCATTAACTCCCGCTTTTACTCCTGTGGTTAAACATTGAACCATAGTAAGCATCATAGATAAACTAGCGCTGTTATGCATTAATTTACAAATCGTACCTGTACCAATATCACCTACATGTAATACCGTTTTGCCAATTGCATTTAATATAGGCATGCTATGGTTTACGACTTTTGGTTCTCCTCCTACCAATAAAGTCAAATCTCTTGTTTTTGCACCTTCAACTCCACCACTGACAGGAGCATCCAACATATTTACCCCTTTTTGCGATAATAGCGTACTAACTTTTTGCACTGTATTGAATGAATTAGTAGTGTGGTCTATATATACCGTATTTTCTTTCATAGAGTTCAATATGCCATCGGGACCTATTATCAACTGTTCCATTTGGATTGGACCTGGTAAACAAGTACATATAAATTCACATTGTTTTACTAGTTCCATTGGGTTTTCTACCCAAGTTGCTCCGGCTTTTAAAAGAGGTGTGGCGGTTTCTTTGTTGAGATCATTTATGAGTACGCTGAATCCATTGTTTAGCAACTGTTTTGCCATAGGTTGACCTATGTTACCTATACCTATAAATCCAACTTTCATTTATTTATCCTTGAGATATAAATATTGAAGATTAATACAAAACAGGGGTTTTAGTCGATAATCAAGCCATTTGGAATTCTTTTGAAGATACAATCAGCCTTATTGCATCAGTAGCAATTTCCGATATTTCCTTTTTGGGATTATTGTAGTTATTAGAGAGAGCTTCGCATATACCTTTTTTTGTTTCTTCGTTGATATAGACGTAACCTAGTTGATTTAAACATGTTTCAACTATGCGATTAACCGTAATTTCAGAAGGTTTATTATTTTCGAAGTCGGATATTACTCCGTCTATACATGGTTGATTAGAATCACCTAAATATTTGGAAGCAAAATTAACTCGTTCTAAAAGAGTTCCACTATCTAACCATTCTACTCCTTCATGCCATCCTTCAACTGATGGTGGATTGAGTAATTGTTGGCCCATGTAGCCTATGGATCTCGATGCATCAATTATCTTTAGATTTGGGAAGTCGAATTCTTCTGCCAATCTTAGTGTACCTATTACTAATTCGACTGGACTCTTAACTCTGGAATACCTGGTTTTTTGAGATTTAAAGTGGTCGGAATTAAACATGTGTTTAAGGACTTCACTAATTTCGTAGTTTGATTCGAAATAAGATTTAACCATCTCTTGTATCAAAGTTTCTCCATCAGTATATATTTCATCTGCAACAAAAAATTGATAAAGCCTGCGGCTGATAAATTCCGGAGTTGCCGAATGCTTACAAATTATTTCAATAATGTCCTCTCCATTAAAATTACCCGTTTTCCCCAAAAAAGTTTTAATTCCATTATCATGGTCGGAAGATATATATTCGTGTTGCCACGCTATTTGACTATAAGGCCAAATTGAAGCACTCTGAGCTCTAAGCCCCATATATTCAGCGTTCTGAATAGTCCAACCTGTAAATGATCTTGAACATTCTTTAACATCATCTTCGGTATAGTTGCCGATACTCATTGAAAATAGTTCCAATAATTCACGTCCATAATTCTCATTGATTTCAGATGCATGGTTGTCGTGATTATCGAGCCAATATAGCATTGCTGGATCTTTTGATAGTTTCAATAACAATTCTGAGAAGCTTCCCATTCCATGGTTACGGAACATTTTTATTTGACTGTACATAGTTTGACCGTGAAACACCTTGCTGTATCCAGTAGCAAACAATCCATGCCAAAAAAGAGACATTTTTTCAATTAAAGGAGCTTTGGTGGTGACCATTTTGTATACCCACTTTCCTACTGCACTGTTTATAAGTCGCATTTCATTTTGGTCAACATGATAACGCCTGATAAGGTCGTCAGGTAATGAATCTCTATCAGAAGGGTACACAAGGGATTCAACAATTTTCTCATATTCCAGAGATGCTAAAGATTCTATCTCTTGTTTAGTCGCTCCAAATCCAGCTCTTCGCATTAGGTGAGCTACTAACTCTTTTTGTTCATTCATAATAAAGTCGCCTCTTACTCAAACTGATATTTATTATGCACAAGAGTACACAATAGAATTACTACTACGCAAGATAGAAACTCTAGTCATTTTAGCTAAACTATTGTTTATATAGTCTGGCTATGTCTATAGCTCTCATAAACTCAACGCCAGGTTGACTTTTCATATACTTAATCAAGCGCTCTAAAGTTCTTAGCCTGCCGGGTCTTCCAATCACGTATGGATGCATGACCGGTACTAAGCTCAGTTTGTAATGATATGCTGCATCAAATGCAGTTGACCAAACTTGGTATAAATGGTCTTGAGTAGCCATGAATTGACGCAACCCAAGTGATGGTGCGTAATTATAATAGGCAACGTCATCCATCTCCCAGTGTAAGGGGACTTCTACAATTTCTGATGTAGAAGATTTAATCGAATAAGGGATGTCATCTCCCATAAGGCTGGAATCATAAACGAATCCTCTTTCTGCCAGTAAATCTATTGAATGTTCGCTTAATTCTGCTCCTGGTGCTCTGTACCCTGTTGGTTTCTCTCCTATTATGTCTTCAATTATCTTGTTTCCTTTATCTAAAATATCTCCTTCTTCTTTTTTAGATAGAGTTTGAGGAGGTTCATGCATATACCCGTGGTGCCCGATTTCATGGCCTTTAGAGGCTACCAATTTAACTAAATCTTTATGTGTTTCTGCAACATATCCGGGTATGTAGAATGTAGCAGGGATACCGTTTTCTTCCAACATTTTTATAATGCGAGGTGTACCTATTTTAGGACCGTACTCTCGTAAAGACATCAAGCCGGGGAAATTGACTGAATTGGGATTCATGTTTATAGCACCGGATACACCATCGATATCGAACGTTAATACAACTATACATTTAATATTATTTGGCCATGGATCATTCATATAACACCTCTTTACTTGCCTGTAAGGAATTTTGTAAATGTAATTGCTATTAATACTTATCACAAATAAAGTACTTTTGAAATCTGATAAAAAATCTGAACTAGTTCAATATTAGATATTTATTGAAATGACTTTTGATTAAGTAAAGCTTATTCTTCATTTCATATCTTTATATCCTGATGGGGGAATTGACATTTTTAGCTTATGGTAAATCAACCTTCAGTCACAATTATAGATGCTAACATTTTGTTTCTTTGGCTGGTTCCTTATGGAGATAAACCCAAAACGATTAAGAATTATCTCAAAGGACAAGGAATCATAAATAAGAAAATTGTAACTCGGCATGAAATTATGGAAGCACTTGCGATGAAATTTGCATTAGGTTATTATCCC
>CAYRIG010000098.1:0-6206 GCA_964424315.1 uncultured Dehalococcoidia bacterium
AACGCATTTAATAAATATAGGCGATCCTAGAGCTTTAAAAGTGGCAAAAATGCTCGAAGATCCAGGAGATTTGCTATCAGTAATTTTATTAGGCAATAACCTTGTTAATGTAACATTTACAGCAACCATTACTGCATTAGCAATATCTTTAATTGACGACCGAAGTTTTGCAATTCTAATAGCGACTATAATAGGAACAGTAGTTTTATTAATAGCTGGCGAAATACTCCCTAAAACAATAGCAATCAAATATGCCGAATCTCTAGTTTTCCTGTATTCTAAGCCATTAAATTTATTGTCTGCGATGTTCATGCCAATTTTATTCGCTCTAAGATCAATTACAAAACTATCAAATGTATTTGAAAAAGATGATAAGCCAGATATTGCAATTACTGAAGACGAATTACGTTCTTTGATAGACATAGGTGAATCAGAAGGTGTGATTGAAACAAAAGAAGCCGAATTACTAGAGCGAGTATTCAAGTTTGGAGATAAAGAAGTAAGAGAAGTTATGACACCTAGGACAGAAATGGTATTCGTGCCTAATAATTCAACTATCCAGCAATTTTTGCAAACTATCGCAACACACACCCATACTCGCTACCCAGTATATAAACAAACCACTGACAACATCATAGGGATAATTTCAGCTAAAGATGTCTTAAAAAGCCTGTCACTTTTCCAACAAAACCTTGATCTACAAGCACCACTTACAGATGTCATCAGAGATGTATATTTTATACCAGAAACAAAAAGTATTTCAGAATTGTTTGACGAACTTCGTAAAACTGGTAATCAGATGGCAATAGCCATAGATGAGTTTGGTGGGATAGCTGGACTTGTAACTATAAAAGGTCTTCTAGAAGAAATAGTTGGAAGTGTTGGGGAGGAAGGTTCTAGCCCTAATATTGAATATGAAGATATAGGAAACAATACCTACAAAGTAGATGGAGGAATCGATATCGACAATGCCAACAACGTTTTAGGTGCAAACATTCCTGATGGAGACTATGAAACTTTAGCGGGATTTGTATTATACATTCTTGGAGATATTCCTTCGGAAGGCGAGGTTTTTAACTACAGAAATTTCAGGTTAGAAGTCATGTCAATGAAGGAAATGAAAATTGAAACGGTAAAATTAACAATTTTTGACAATTCGCAATAATAACCATTAAAACTAAACATGCATTATGTCCGCATCTAACATTAACAGTTTTTTTGAAAAAGAAGTCGAAAATTCTATTTCAAGTATAAATTTAAAAAGACAAACCGTAATTATCGTGGCCATATCTGGCGGTCAAGATTCAATGGCAATGCTTACCGGCTTACACAAATTAAGTGAGAAATATAATTTCACACTACATGGTGCGCATTTGAATCATCAATTACGCAAAATCAATTCATCAAAAGATGCTGAATTCGTTACAAATTACTTTCAAAAACTCAATATACCTTTCACCGTTGAATCAACAGATGTTTCAAAATATAAAGCTACTAAAAAATTATCTATGGAAGAAGCAGCAAGAGAATTAAGATATCAATTTTTATCTAAAGTAGCTATTAAATCAAAAACAAACATCATAGCGCTTGGCCATACCCTTGATGATCAAGTAGAAACTATATTAATGAATATAATCAGAGGTTCTGGTCTAAACGGATTAACAGGGATGAAAAATCTCAAAACAAGAAAAATTAATTCCAGACATTTCAAATTATTCCGACCATTATTGAGTGTCAAAAGAAACCAAACATTAGAATATTGTAAAAGCAACAATATTCCAATACGAATTGACGAAACCAATACAGACATTGCTATAACTAGAAATAGGGTCCGAATGGAATTAATTCCTTATTTGCAAACGTTCAATCCTTCTATTAAAAATTCTTTGCTTAAATTATCAAAAATCAGTGCAACGATACTAGATAGTGAAGAAATCAATGCCAAAAATTCATTCAACGAAATTGTCTCATTAAATGACAAATGTTTTGCAATAGACATCCCTAAATTCAACTCAAAACCCACATATATTAAAACTGAGATACTGATGGAAATAATAAAATTGTTGCGCGGAGATTTAAAAGGTATAGAAAACAATAACTATTATGAGCTGATGTCGCTAATTGAAAATGCAAAAACCGGGTCAAAAAAATATCTTACCGGTTTTTGCTGCCTTATCAGCTATAACCAGGCATTTCTATATAAAAAAGAAACCGATATAAATACCCTACCTATATTCAAAGGTTCCCAAAAGCTTATGATTCCAGGAGAGGTTAATTTGGGCAAATGGAATATCAAATCAAAATTGATTGCCATAAACGACAATTCAAATCTTGACTCATTTAAATATTTAAGAAAATCACCTTACTCAGAAACTTTTGATATTTCGCTATTGGAAGCTGACCTACATGTAAGAACTAGAAGACCAGGAGACAAATTCATTCCTTTAGGTATGGATAACTCCAAAAAATTAAAGGATTTTATGATCGATTCCAAAATACCCTTCCATCATAGAGATAGAATACCATTGGTATGTACCAAAGCTGGAATAATTTGGGTAGTAGGGTGGCGAATATCAAATTGGGCAAAACTTAAAGAAACAAACAAACAGGCTATTCAGATAAATTTCAGTGCTAAATGACTTGTGATTTATATCACTCTATTTAATCTACCTGTATCAACCATACCAGGAACATTACCTCTTCTCGAAACAGGAGTGCCGTCAATTTCTTTAATATCAAACGAATAGGGATTGGGAGGAGCAGATGCTACATATGCCCCAACTGCGAATAAAGAAACAGGTGCCCCAACTTCAACAAATCCAGCTATATCAGTTGGGGTTATATTGTCTCCCACCATTATGTCTACATGGCTAAAATTTGCTAAATCAAGTCTCTTCCTTATTTCTTTTACTAAATCAACCTTCAATCCTCCACGAGAATCTGGAGTATTAATTCTTATTCCTCTTAATTCTTCTTTCAACAATTGTGCAACACTTAAGGCATCTTCAGATTCATCACGCAACACATCTACTAATGCATATCTCGGTATATCTTGAGTCATGTGCTTATTGAATAACTGGGCCGTCTTCGCCGTATCACCTATTATCAAAAGTAAGGAAGGCGGCATGGTTCCAAGAGGATGTATAGAAGCTAATCTGGCTCCAAGTGTGGTTGAAATTGAAGTACATCCAGCAATCGTACACGCATAATCTAACTCAGCAGCTACACTAGGATGGATATAACTAGCCCCATATCCAACTACTTTTATTGGATTCGCGGCGTCAACACATTCTTTAGCTGCGGTTGCCCAACCAGTATGAGAAGCCAACATTCCACGTATGGCGGTTTCATATAAACCAATTGCACCATATGGTGCCTTTATGGTAAATGCTACTTCGTTAGCCTCCACTGCTTGTCCTTCATCTAATGACCTCACTTCAGTTCCACTATCAGGTAATATTTCTTTTAATAAAGTTGCAACCTCTTCTCTCCCGCAAAAAACCCCGTTATTTTTCGGTGCAAGCTCAATGGAAACGATGGGGTTGATATTTTCATTGCGTAAAATGGTTAGAGCTCTTTGCAAATGAACATCAGCGGTATCTCCCACTATTACAGGTCTTTTGTTTTGAAATTTACCGTTTGAATTAACCATAGAACTCACCAAGTATTGTTAATTAAAAGTTATTAGCTATTTATATTACTCTATCTCTATATTCAAATAATACTGTATTAATTACCAAAGGCAAGCATAGATATTGCCCCTAATGGATATGCAATTAATTTTATAAAATATAATTTCGGACTAATTAATTATACAATTTAATTATAAATTCTGTTGAGTAACTATATGAGAATACCACCGGGACAAATAACTACAAACAAATTTCCTGTAATGACCTTCGGCTCAACTCCTGAAATAAACTTGGAAGAATGGGAATTAAGAATATTTGGGTCAATAAAAAAAGAAATCATCCTAAAATGGCCAGACCTACAGAAATTCCCTAAATACAACCTGACGTCGGCATTTCATTGTGTAACTCAATGGAGCAGGATGGACAATGAATGGGAAGGTGTGTTGATATCAACTTTGATCGATTCATGCCATATAACAGGGTTTCCAAACAATATAATGATCCATTGTTACGGCGGATACACTACAAACGTACAATATACTACATTGATTCAACACAAAGCCGTTTTGGCATATAAACATAATAATAAACCACTTAAACCTGAACATGGAGGCCCCCTTAGACTAGTATTGCCTGAAAGATACGCATGGAAAAGTGCAAAATGGATTAATGGGTTAGAATTTACTAAGGATAATAACCCCGGCTTTTGGGAGTCTAGGGGCTACCATATGGAAGGAAATCCGTGGAAACAGCATAGGTTCGAATAAATAGAATCTAATTGATAATAAAAAATCACGGCCAAAGCGCTAATTTAAATATTAATACATACCACATCTTATAGTACACCACTTGACACAAGCTGTATCAACTATTAGAATATCATTTAAATAGAAATAGTATTCTTAATTGAATAATAGATATACAAAGGCTTGTTCGACAAATCAACAAATACTGGTCAGGAGATTCTAATGCTTCGCGGACCTAACAGTAGATCAACATATATTTCAAATTCTGAAGAAGGGGTTTATATAATAAGCGTTGCTTCTCGTATTCTAGAGATGCATCCTCAAACATTAAGAAAATATGAAAGAGCAGGATTTATACAGCCATCACGCACCAACGGAATGCTACGATTATATTCAGAACTCGACATATCAAGATTGAAATTAATCAAACACCTCGTTGCAGACCTTGGATTGAATTTAGCAGGAGTCCAACTTGCATTGGATGTATTTAATAGGCTAGTTAAAGCTAAATCATCGCAGAATAAATTAAATGATTTAGAAGTAAGAGAATTTATGAATTCAACATTTGATGAACTATTTGATAGCATCCATGCTCACAAAAATGAGGCCCAGACCTAGGAGAACGTTTTCACCAAATGGAAGATTCTAAAGAAAAACCTAAAGAGGATGAACATGCGCCTGATTCTGATTCAACACCTGATATTATTAAAGATTCTACAATCGTTTTATTAGAAAAAGAATTAGAAAAGGCATTGACCGAAATAGAAACGTTTAAAGATATTGCTAAAAGAGCTCAAGCAGACTTAATTAACTTTAAAAGAAGAGCTGATGACGAAAAATCAGAAGCACGATTCTCCATAAAATCTAATATATTATTGCCAATAATCACTATACTAGACGATTTCACTCTAGCAATGAGTATGCTACCGAAAAACAGCGAATCAAAAATATGGTTAGAAGGTATTCAGATAATTCATCATAAAATTGAACTATTACTTGAATCCCAAATGGTTGCCAAAATAGATGCTATAGGTAAAAACTTTGAACCATGGGAATTCGAAGCACTCCAATATAAAGAAACCAATGCTTTCGAAGAAAACACTGTAATCGAAGTAATAAAAGAAGGTTACAAACTTAACGGGCAGATTCTAAGACCTGCCCAGGTAATAGTTTCTAAGAAACCACAAAATCAGGAAGATAAACCGTAGGAGGAAATGAAATAAAATGGCAAAAGTTTTAGGCATAGATCTTGGAACAACCAATTCATGTATGGCTATTATCGATGGAGGGGAGCCAAGAGTTTTAGAAAATACTGAAGGCTCAAGAACCACTCCGTCGGTAGTGGCGGTAAATCCCAAATCAGAGGAAAGATATGTAGGCAATCCTGCAAAAAGACAAGCAGTAACAAATCCAGAAAATACTGTTTACTCTATAAAAAGATTCATGGGAAGAAAATTCAAAGAAACTGATATTTCAAAAGATTTAGAATTAGTACCCTACGAAGTAACTGCACACAAAACAAACGGTGATGCACATGTGGCAATGGGTGAAAAAACATATTCTCCGCCCGAGGTATCAGCTTTAATATTGCAAAAATTAAAACAAGACGCAGAAGCAAAAACAGGAGAAAAAATCAACCAAGCAGTCATCACAGTACCAGCATATTTTGATGACAGCCAAAGAAATGCAACAAAGGACGCAGGTAAAATAGCCGGCTTAGAAGTGCTCCGGATAATTAACGAACCGACTGCTGCTTCATTAGCATACGGACTAGACAAAAAAACTGAAGAGACAACAAAGTCAGAGAGAAACCAGAGATTGTTGCAAG
>CAYRIG010000099.1:0-6173 GCA_964424315.1 uncultured Dehalococcoidia bacterium
GGCTACAAAGACTTCACTAACTTTATTGCTGCTATTTAAGCTTTTACATAAAACATGTTCCCTAGCTCCATTTCCAATTACCAGCACCTTCATTAATTTTTGCCCCTACGAACCAATTTTCCGGAAATTGGATTAACAACATAATCACCCGCATTTTTAGAATTATTTTTTGAAGATACATCATGACACGCATTATCACCTTGTTTTCCTAAGACCAAAATAGTTCCTAAGGCAACGTAGGCTACATCAACAATCTCTTCAACAGCATTCGCCAATTCTATTCTATTAAGAGCTCTGGAATGTTCGCCTACTTCTTCCATCAAAAATGAAAGTCTGCGTCTTAATGTTTCTAATACAAATTCTTTATTTCCAGAATCATATATTGCATCCAATTCATGAACTTCAAATTTATCATGAAAATCAAATACGCTTTCAGCTAATTCAGATACGGCACCAACATATTGTTCTTTACGCAAATTTCCCAAATTTTTACTCCCATTCAATAGTCCCAGGTGGTTTGCTAGTTATGTCATAAACAACTCTATTTACCTCTGGCACCTCATTAGTGATTCGAGTGGATATAGTTTCCAAGACTTCTTGTGGTAGCCTTGCCCAATCAGCAGTCATAGCTTCCTCACTATTAACAGCTCTTATTCCAATAACATACCCATAAGTTCTATAATCACCACTTACACCCACAGAATGTATATTGGTCAATACAGCAAAACTTTGCCATAATTTAGAGTACAAACCATTAGATTTGATTTCATCCATTACAACCCAATCCGCTTCACGCAATATATCTAATTTTTGTGTAGTCACTTCCCCAATTATTCGAATAGCTAAGCCAGGACCAGGAAAAGGTTGTCTGTTAACAACTTCATCAGGCATCCCTAACTCTCTGCCCACCTCTCTTACTTCATCTTTAAATAAAAATCTTATAGGCTCGAGTAAATCTAAATCCATATCTTTAGGTAAGCCACCTACATTATGATGAGTTTTTATTTTGGCAGATACACTATCATCTGATGATTCGCTCTCAATAACGTCGGGATAGGTGGTACCCTGAACCAAAAATTGGACTTGTCCTAATTTTCTAGCTTCCCTCTCAAACACCCTAATAAATTCCTCACCGACTCCGATACGTTTTTCTTCAGGATCAGTAACTCCACGCAATCGATTTAAAAACCTTTCACTTTCATCGACCGCAACTATATTTGCTTTCATCGTTCTAGAAAACGTAGCTATCAGTCGTTCTGGTTCTTCTCGACGCATCAAACCATTATCTACAAATATACATGTCAATTGGTCACCAACTGCTCTGTGTACAAGAGTTGCAGCAACAGCAGAATCTACTCCTCCTGACAAAGCACATATTACCTCACCACTACCTACTTTGGCCTTAATATCATCTATCGCATGCAAAATAAAATTACTAGCCGTCCATAAATTACTGCACCCACAAATTTCATGTATAAAATTCTTGATTATTTTTTGTCCTTCTAAAGTATGTTTGACCTCGGGGTGAAATTGAATACCATACATTTGCTTAGACGAACCAACAGCAGCAATATTGGTGTTATCTGTTGATGCCAATATTTCGAAATCGGTAGGAATTTCAACGACTTGATCTCCATGGCTCATCCAAACATTAGAGGTACTTGATATATTTGAAAATAGTTTGCTACTTATATTTACATCTAAAGTTGCATGCCCGTATTCTTGTTTTTCGGATGCTTGAACTACACCACCCATTTGGCTTATTAAGAGTTGCATCCCATAACATATGCCTAATATAGGTAATCCAGATTCATAAACCCATGGCTGTGCCTTTGGTGAATCTTTATCATAAACGCTAGCAGGTCCCCCAGACATAATTATACCTTTAGGGTTTAATGTTTTAACGGATTCCCAAGTTGCTTTATGAGAAATAATTTCACAATACACTCTTGATTCTCTAATTGCCCTAGCAATTAACCGACTGTATTGAGAGCCAAAATCAATAACAAGTATGGATTCTTTTTGTCCTAAATATCTGTTATTAGTCAAATTATTAGATGTCTCAAATGCATTAAAAATCTGAAGATGAATTCCACTAGTTTAGGGAAGTTTATTATCGTTATATCCCATATAAACTTGTAGAGACTCAAGCTTACAACTATAGTATATTGTGGTCAAGTAGAATGGAAAAGATTGTTGCACATAAAAATGAACCTATTAAAGTAGAATATGCTATAAATAAAGCCGTTACGATTTTAGGTAGCGGGGGAATCGTCAGTATGCCAACTGACACTTTATATGCATTATCCGCATCTATAATTAACCAAGAAGCGGTAAATCGAGTATTTGCTATAAAAAATCGAGACCCTAGTAAACCTCTCCCAATTTTGACACACAGTAAAACAGATGTATCACGATGGTCAAAAAATTTATCACAGCATGCATTATCATTGCTCGAAGCTTTCTCCCCAGGACCTTTAACCCTAGTAGTTGAGAAAAGTGATTTGGTTCCAAGTACGTTATTTGGTTCAACAAAAACTATTGCGATACGTGTTCCAAACAGCAAAATAACCCAATCAATAATAAGTAGATTAGGCTCTCCGATTACAGGAACAAGCGCTAACAAATCAGGTGCATCTGATCCTATGTCAGCAAAATCGGTTATAGAAAGCATAGGTACTGATATTGACTTGATAATAGACGCTGGTGAAACAGAAGGAGGAATCGGGTCTACAATAGTTGATGTAACAGATAATAATATCCGCATTTTGAGAGAAGGAGTAATACGTAGTAATCATATACAAAAAGTATGTAAAATAGAGTTAACTCCTCCAACTAAATAAAATGTTAATAGATTCCTATATAGAAAAAATAAATTCCTCTATAACTACTGTCCTTCAAAAAAACACGAGTTCAAATGCAAGTGGCTTGTATGAGATGATGTCACACCATATTGGTGACGCGAGAAATCAACTTGATCAAAATCATACTAATGAATTTAATAGCTTTGGCATATTATGTTTAATAAGTTGCGATGCAACTGGCGGAAATTGGGAAAAAGCTATGCCAGCTGCAATGGCTATAGAATTTATAAATGGATTCTTGGAAATTCATGACGATGTGGCCCACGGAAATCCAAATCGAGAATCAAAAGAATCAATATGGTGGAAATGGGGCCCTGCTCAAGCTATAAATGCTGGAGATGCGATGCATTCTATGGCTCGCTTGGCGATTTTTGAACTTAGAAATTCTGGTATTCCTGATGCTATGACTTTCGAGATACTTTCAACAATTGATAACGCATGTTTGAAATTATGCGAATCAAAGTTTTATGAATTAGACGCCATAGAAAAACTTAGCATAGATACAGCAACATACTTGCAAAATAAAAGAAGTCATCATAGTTATCTGTATGAATGCGGCATGTTAATTGGGGCAATAATATCTGGAGCATCCGACGAAATTAAATACAATCTCTCAAAAGCAGGTTTAGAACTAGGCACGGCAACAACTATATGCAATGAAATAAAACTTTTTTGGGACACGGAAAAGCAATCCGATCAAATGGTTAGCGAATTGTTGAATAAAAAGAAAGTACTCCCAGTAATTGCAGCTTTCTCTACAGATAACGCAAGTTTGAAAAGAAGGCTGGGAGAAATATATTTAAAAAGAGTCCTAGAGCCTAAGGATATTGTTTCAATCAAATCTTTACTCGATGAAGAAAACACACAACAATATTGTGAAAAACTACTATCGCTTCATATAAGCAAATACAATACTCTTATAGATAATTGTAACCTGCCAGAATCATTCTCAGGAATATTTAAACAAATCATTAAGATACTTACAGATGAAAAATACTTTTGATAGCAAATCAATTCTAGATACAAGCGTAGATAATAAAATCGTTATTTGCAGGGTTGATTACAATGTACCATTTAATCCCTCAACTGGAGAGATATCCGATGATAGTCGAATCCTTGAATCATTACCCACTATCAATCATTTGCTCAAACATAATTGTAAAATAGTACTATGTTCTCATTTAGGCAGGCCCAAAGGTCAAGTATTAGATGAATTTAAAATGGAGAGAGTCTACGAAAGGGTACGCTCTGTACTAAAGGCTAATGTTAAATTATCTAAGGATACCATCGGGCAAAACTCCATTGATTTAATACAAGGTTTACAACCAAAAGAAATCCTATTATTAGAAAATTTGCGATTCCATAAAGAGGAAGAATCTAATGACAAAGATTTCGCTAAACACTTAGCTTCTTTTGGAGAGTTATATGTTAACGACGCTTTTGGTGTTTCCCACAGATCTCATGCTTCTGTAGACGCAATAACGAATTTCTTACCATCATATGCAGGCCTATTAATGCAAAAAGAAATTAACATGCTCAATCAAGTTACAAATTCTCCTAAATCACCTTTTATAGTGATATTAGGAGGAGCCAAAGTATCAGATAAAATTTCAGTTATAGATAACTTGAAACAAAAAGCGAATACTTTTGTCATCGGTGGAGGCATGGCAGCAACTTTTATTTGTGCTTTGGGTTATAAGGTAGGTAAATCCCCGGTAGAAACTGATTATATAAAATTTGCCAAAGATCTGATTTTGGAATCACAAGATACCGATTTTGAAATAATACTTCCAAAAGATGTAATTGTTTCAGAAAAATTTTCAATAGACTCCACCTTTAGAACAACATTAATTGATGATGTCACTGAAAATGAGATGATATTAGACATAGGGCCACAAACTTCTGTATTATTTGCAGAGGCAATCAATGAATCTAAAACGTTGTTGTGGAATGGTCCAATGGGTGTATTTGAATTTGAACAATATTCTAACGGAACAAAGAAAATTGCAACCAAATTATCACAACTGAAAACTGCTACCACAATAGTCGGCGGAGGATCTACAGCTGAAATTATTAGGACTCTTAATTTGAATGAAAAAGTAACCCATGTGTCAACAGGCGGCGGTGCAACCTTGGAATTTCTTGGTGGCGAAATACTTCCAGGAATATCTAACCTATATCAAAAGGATAAATAAACTTGATAGATTTTCCTGAAATACAAGAGTTGATAAAACCAAATAACTCTAAAATAGTTATGCTGGTCGTAGATGGTTTGGGAGGGCTATATCATCCTGATTACGGTAAAACCGAACTTGAATATGCGAATATACCAGAAATTGATAATTTGGCAAAACAAAGTGATTGTGGGCTAACTTTGCCAGTACTTCCAGGAATAACCCCAGGTAGTGGCCCTGGTCATTTATCCCTTTTTGGATATGACCCGATCAAATATACGATAGGTAGGGGAATACTGGAGGCTATTGGAATATCGTTAAATTTAACATCTAGTGATATAGCAGCACGAGGTAATCTATGCACTATAGACCGACAAACAGGTTTAATAGTTGACAGAAGGGCAGGAAGAATCAATTCTAATGAAGCCAAATCAATTATTGATCAGTTAGATGGATTGAAATACAAAAATATAAAAATTGAAGTCCATCATGTAAAAGAACATAGGTTTGTTCTTTTATTAAAAGGTGACGGTTTGGACAATAATATAACTGGTACTGATCCGGAAATAGAAGGTAAAATGCCCATGGCATCAATAGCCAAGGATTCTGGTTCTACTTTAACCGCTGAATGTATTAATTATTTCAATAAACAAATAAAAACGATTCTAGCAAATAGAGACAATGCCAATATGGCGTTACTTAGAGGATTCTCTAAAATACCTAACTATCCGAATATTTCAGATAAATACAAAATGAAATGCGCCGCGATAGCAGCATACCCTATGTACAAAGGCCTTGCCAAATTGATAGGAATGTCAGTACTAGATGCAGGAAACTCTTTTGAATCCGAAATTCAAACATTACATAGTAATTACGATAAATTTGACTTTTTTTTCCTTCATTACAAACCTGCCGATGCAGCTGGTGAAGACGGGGATTTTATACAAAAAGTAAAATCACTGGAACACTTAAGTGGAGTATTGAATAACGTCCTAGCACTTAAGCCAGATACATTTATTTTATCCGGAGACCATTCTACACCTGCGGTAATGGCTTCGCACAGTTGGCACCCGGTACCATTTTTGATCAATTCAAAACTTACGTTTGGGTCGGGTATTCAGGAATTTACAGAAAA
>CAYRIG010000100.1:0-6123 GCA_964424315.1 uncultured Dehalococcoidia bacterium
ATTGGAAAACCTAAAGTTGCATACCGCGAAACCATAACCCGTAAAATAGAAGATGAAGGAAAATTCATACGGCAAAGTGGGGGTCATGGTCAGTATGGGCATGTAGTTCTTGAAGCTGAACCTCTATCCAAGGGTAGCGGTATAGAATTTGAAGATCTTATAAAAGGTGGTGCAATACCCCGTGAATTTATTCCAGCAGTCGAAAAAGGAATTCATGATGCTTTATCTAGCGGACCTATTTCCGGATATCCTGTAGTAGACATAAAATTCTCACTAATTGATGGTAGTTATCATGATGTAGACTCCTCTGAAATGGCATTTAGAATAGCTGGGTCGATGGCTGCAAAATCAATATTGCAAAAAGCAAAACCAAACCTTCTTGAGCCTATAATGAATCTGGAGATAACTACCCCATCTCAATTTTTGGGTGATGTGATCGGTGATTTAGGAAAACGAAGAGCGAACATAAGTAATATTGGTGGAACGGAAAACATACAAACAATCAAAGCTAAAATACCACTAGGCGAAACTTTTGGATACGCAGGGTCCATAAGGTCACTGACACAGGGCAGGGCTGGTTATTCAATGGAATTTGATAGTTATGAAAAAACAACTAACGACGCATTAGCAGCGTAGTTAATACCAAGTTGAGATGAGAGATAAACAAACAAATGGTAAATAGACAAAAAATAAGAATTATACTTAAAGCATACGACCACAAAGTTCTTGATTTTTCTGCTGAAGATATCGTTGAGGCTGCAGAACGAACAGGAGCTCAAGTGGCTGGTCCTATACCTTTACCAACTAAAATCAAAAAGTTCTGTGTAATTAAAGGACCTCATGTTCATAAGGATGGGCGTGAACATTTTGAAATAAGGACCCACAATCGGTTAATCGATATATTACAGCCTACATCTAAAACAATCGATTCACTTACTAAATTAACTGTACCGTCAGGTGTAGATATATCAATTAAACTGTAAAGCTAAAGAATTATATTATGTCAATCAACGCTCTTTTAGGTAAAAAAATAGGAACCACGCGACATTTCCATGAAGATGGTAAAGCAGACTGTGTGACAGCAATTCAGCTTGGCCCTTGCGCCATAACTCAGATCAAAAAGATTGAGGTAGAAGGTTACGATTCTGTACAAATAGGATATGGAGCAGCCAAAAAATTAAATAAAGCACAAAACGGACATCTAAAAAAAGCTGATAAAACCTTCAAGTTTCTAAAAGAAATTAGAGGCGTTGAAACTTCCGAATTAGAGGTTGGTCAGGAGTTTGATGTATCAATTTTTGAAATAGGTTCAAAGCTAGATGTTACTGGCATAACTAAAGGAAGAGGGTTTGCCGGGACTGTTAAAAGACATGGATTTAAAGGCGGGCCAAAAACTCACGGTCAGTCAGATCGGCATAGAGCTCCCGGATCGATAGGAGCTGGTTCAACTCCAGGTAGAGTGCTTAAAGGCATGAAAATGGCCGGACATATGGGTAGCATTAAAGTGACAATTAAACACTTAGAAGTAGTTTCGATGGATCAAGAAAACAACATATTGATGGTAAAAGGTGCTGTACCCGGATCAACTGGCACCCTTCTGTACGCATCAAAGAGTAAAAGACAATAAAAGATAATGAAATTAATAACAAAAAACATACAAGGGCAATTAGTAAAATCAATTGACGCTAGCAATCGTATATTCGGTGCTAGTTGGAATCCTACTTTGGTACATCAAGTCATGGTAGGTCAGCTAGCAAATAAAAGACAAGGTACTGCTAGTACAAAAACAAGATCCGAGGTAGCTGGTGGAGGGGCAAAACCTTTTAGACAAAAAGGGACAGGAAGAGCGAGGGCAGGTTCCACAAGATCTCCAATATGGCGCGGTGGTGGAGTGACATTTGGTCCAAAACCAAGAAGTTACAGAAAAAACACACCGCATAAAATGAAGGTTACCTCTCTAATTAGTGCTTTGTCTCAAAAAGTAAGAGACAAAGAATTGCTCGTAATAGATATACCAAGCGGGATAGATAAAACCGGTCCTATAGCTCAATACATAGATTCTCTCGGAGTTAACAAACCAGCCTTATTGGTTTTAGACGGATGTGAGGAAACTGTTTGGCGTTCAATAAAAAATATACCTAGAGTTGATTTAATGCCATCAAATTTACTCAACACCTTAGAAATCATAAGACATTCTAGCATTTTGATGACAGTCGAGGCTGTGCGGAACATTGAATCCATTTGGGGCACAGATAAAAAACCTAACGAATCAGAATAATCATGAAAAATCTTCTAATATTGAAAAAACCTGTAGTTACTGAAAAAAGCACTGAAATGAATCAGGCATCTAAATACGTTTTTGAGGTAGATGTCAGGGCTAATAAAATGGATGTTAAAAATGCTGTACAATCGGCTTTTGATGTCACCGTGTTAAAAGTAAACATAATGAATATCAAGGGTAAAAAAAAGAGATTCGGTCCTAAAATCGCTAAATTACCCAACAGAAAAAAAGCCATCGTCACGCTATCTCAAGGTGACTCAATAACAATTTTCGAGGGCGTATAAATGCCGTTAAAATCCCATAAACCAACAACAAAATCTTTACGCGGAACAATTTTACTTAGTTCTGAAGACTTAACTGCACAAAAACCCAAGAAGTCTTTGATGCTTCCATTGAAAAAAAGAGCCGGTAGATCAAGAGCTGGCTCAATTACAGTTCGGCATAGGGGTGGAGGGCATAAAAGAAGATTAAGGATAATAGATTTCAAGCGAAACAAAAACGGGGTTCCTGGAGAAGTAACATCCATTGAATATGACCCTAATAGATCTTCAAGGATTGCCTTAATCAAATATAGGGACGGAGATTGGAGATATATTCTAGCGCCGTTAGGCTTAAATGTAGGAGATCCTATTATTTCAGGCGAAAATGCATCTATATCAATCGGTAATTCATTACCGCTGAAATCAATCCCTACTGGAACATTAGTTCACAATATAGAATTGAGCGTTGGGAAAGGCGGTCAAATAGTAAGAAGTGCCGGAGGTTCCGCGCAAGTATTAGCAAAAGAGGATAAATATACATTAATAAGGTTACCGTCAGGAGAAATAAGACAAATTTTAAACAATTGTATGGCAACCATTGGACAATTGAGTGCTATTGATCACAAGAACATAAAACTTGGTAAAGCAGGAAGAAAACGAAGACTAGGGTGGAGGCCTTCCGTGAGAGGTGTAGCAATGGCTCCAGACTCTCATCCTCATGGAGGTGGCGAAGGTAAATCCCCTGTAGGAATGCCGGGTCCTAAGACGCCTTGGGGTAAACCAGCCCTTGGCTTTAGAACTAGGAAAAACAAAAAAACAGACAAATTCATTTCCCAAAGAAGGTATGGACGATAAATTATGTCAAGATCTATCAAAAAAGGTCCTTTCGTGGATCCTAAACTTGCAAGAAAAATCGAAATTGCTGTAAATACTGATAACAAAAATCCAATTCGCACATGGTCAAGAGCATCAATAATAATGCCAAACATGATTGGGTTAACAATTGAAGTCCATAATGGAAGAAGACACATGCCAATTTTCATAACAGAAAACATGGTGGGGCATAAGTTAGGCGAATTTGCACCAACGAGAATATTCAGAGGGCATTCAACTAAATCAGAACAAACGTCAACTATAGGATAAAAGCGATGCCTGCAGTAGCAAAAATTAAAAATACAGGAGTCTCTGTTAGAAAAGTAAAACCGCTAATAGATTTGATTAGAGGTAAAACTGTAATTGAAGCAATTGGAATATTGAATTTCATGCCGTCACCAACTGCAGGTCAACTTCTAAAATTATTAAAATCTGCTAATGCTAATGCAGAGAATGAAATGTTGTCAGGGACAACTGAATCTTTAACAATAACATCGATTTTCGCTAATGAAGGTGAACGCACAAAACGATTTAGACCTAGATCTCGTGGCAGAGTATCTAGAATTTCTAGAAGAAACAGTCACGTAACAATAGTACTAGATGACAAGGAGAATTAATTGGGAAATAAAACGCATCCCATAGGATTTAGATTAGGAATAGTTAAAGATTGGCAATCCAAATGGATTACATCAAAGCCAGCAGACTACAAAAAGCTAGTAGGAGAAGATTTAGATATGCGCAAAGCAATCTTGTCTACCCATGCTGATGCAGCTATCTCAAATATATATATCGAAAGAGGTTCTTCTGAAATCAATGTAACTGTACACACAGCTCGCCCAGGAATAATCATCGGGAGAGGTGGAACGAAAATAGAAGAAACTAGAAAAGTTCTTGAAAAAATAGTGAACCAGAAAATCAAAGTAAATATTAAAGAAATAAGACAACCAGAGTTAAATTCCACTTTAGTAGCTCAAAGCATAGCTGAACAATTAGTAAGAAGAGTGGCCTTTAGAAGAGCCATACGTCAAGCTACATTAAGAACCATGCAAGCAGGAGCCAAAGGGATTAAAGTTCTTTGTTCGGGTAGATTAGGAGGGGCTGAAATAGCTAGAAGCGAGAAGGCAATGGAAGGAAGAGTCCCATTACATACTTTAAGAGCAGATATTGACTTCAGCATTGCCGAAGCTTCTACAGATTTTGGGAAAATAGGAGTTAAAGTCTGGATATATAAAGGTGATGTATTACCCAGCCCAACAATTACAAAATTAGAAGAAGAAGAAATCAAGCCTATTGAAATCACAGTAAAGCCTGAAGAGCCAACAGTAACAACTACGGAGAATCCAACAGATGCTACAGCCGAGTAGAACTAAACACAGGTTTAAACACAGAGGTAACATGAAGGGCATTAGCACTTCAGGAAGTACTTTAGCATTCGGGCAATATGGCTTAAAAGCAATGGAACCCGCGTGGATAAGTGCACGGCAAATTGAAGCTGCTCGAAGGGTTATGACTCGTTATGCAAGAAGAGGGGGTAGAATCTGGATACGCATTTTCCCAGATAAGCCAATCACCGCAAGAGCAGCAGAAACAAGAATGGGCAAGGGGAAAGGTAATTTGGAAGGATGGGTAGCTGTGGTAAAACCAGGAAGGATTATGTTTGAAGTTGGAGGGATTCCTGACGATGAAGTCAAAGAAGCTTTAAATCTAGCTTCCGCTAAATTACCAATTAAAACAAAGATAGTTTATGCCGATAGATTTAAAGTTAATTAAAGGTACATTCAATAATTATGCAAATAGATGAAATCAGAAAATTAACAGACGAAGAACTGCAAAAAACATTAGAAGATTCAGAGAGATCATTAATGAATCTGCAATTTAGAAAAGCAACCATGCAATTAAGTAATGTTGTTGAAATAAAGTCTGTTAGAAAAGATATAGCAAAAATACAAACGATAATTAAACAACGTCAAATTCTTGGATCAAAATAATGGAAAAAAATAAAAGAAAAATTAGGACGGGCAAAGTTATATCCAATAGCATGGATAAAACTGCAGTAGTAACTGTGGAATGGTCAAGCAGGCATCGACTATATAAAAAGTTAGTTAGGCGCACAAGCAAATATTATGCACATGATGAAAATAATTCCTGTGAAGTTGGTGCAAACGTTAAAATAATGGAAACAAGACCTACATCTAAAACCAAGAGATGGCGAGTAATAGAAATTATAGACAATCAAAAGACCACAAGCATATAAGTGACAAGGAAAACCATTGATTCAGCAATATACAAGATTAAAAATAGCTGATAATTCAGGAGCAAAAACTATAAGCTGCATAGGAGTGCCAGGGGGCAGTGGAAGGAAATATGCGAGCTTAGGTGATGTTATAGTTGCTTCAGTCAAAGAAGCTGCTCCTGCATCTAGTGTAAAAAAGGGAGAGATTGTAAAAGCAGTTGTTATAAGAGTCTCTAAATCCTATAGTCGACCTGATGGTTCACATATAAGATTTGATGATAATGCAGCAGTTCTAATTGGAGATGACCAGGCTCCAAGGGGAACAAGAATATTTGGTCCAGTTGCTAGAGAATTAAGAGACAAAAACTTCATGCGTATAATTTCTTTAGCTCCAGAGGTTCTTTGATATGAAAATAAGAGTTAATGACACAGTATTGATAACTAAAGGAAGAGATCGCGGGAAAACAGCTCGGGTT
>CAYRIG010000101.1:0-6092 GCA_964424315.1 uncultured Dehalococcoidia bacterium
AAGAATAAAAAGATTTGTAGACAGTAGTAAAAAATCCATGGCAAAACTTGGATACACTAATGTTGAAATATATGAGGCGAAAGAAGAACTTGGTTACCCTGACTTGGCGCCATATGATGCTATTGTTGTAGGTGCTGCTGCTCCGAAGTTGCCTTTACAGTTAGTGGATCAATTATCCCCAAAGGGTAGGTTAGTAATACCTGTTGGTGATAGAAAAAATCAAGAATTAGTTAAGGTAGTTAAAACTGAAAAATCTTATATTGCTACAACGTGCGGGAATTGTAGATTTGTACCTTTGATAGGTAAAGGAGCATGGAATGAATAAATCATATGGCTAATCAACATTAATTAATAATTTATATGCGATACTTAATATATAGTGTCAAATGTATTTTTGATTTAAACAATAAACTATCAATGGAGTCATTGTCGGATGGAATATGAGGTTGTTATTGGTCTAGAAGTACATAGTCAATTATTAACTGCCAGTAAGATGTTTTGTTCTTGTAATTCTCAATATCAGGGGTTAGAACCCAATACTGTTGTATGCCCGGTATGCATGGGGATGCCTGGAACACTGCCGGTTGTGAATTTAAAAGCAGTAGAATTAGCTATATCCACGGGACTGGCACTGCAATGCCAGATAGATGAAAGAACAAAGTTTGATCGTAAGAATTATCCTTATCCCGATTTGATGAAAGGATATCAAATTTCACAATATGATAAACCTATTGCAACTTCTGGGATTTTGGAGATTCAAGTAGGTGGATTGACTAAACCAATAAGAATAAACCGCGTACATATGGAAGAAGACGTAGCGAAATTATCGCATAGTCAAGACGAAGGTGAATTTTCATATAGCCTGTTGGATATTAATAGGGCTGGTATTCCATTGATGGAAATAGTAAGTGAACCTGATTTACGAAGTCCTGAGGAAGCTAGAGCATATTTAATTTCTCTTAGAAGTATATTGCAATATATTAATGTTAGTACTGCTAACATGGAAGAGGGTAATTTCCGTTGTGATGCAAATGTAAGTTTAAAGCAATTCACTGATAAAGAATTAGGTCCTAAAGTAGAAATTAAAAACATGAATAGTTTTAAGGCTGTGTATGAAGCCCTGCAATATGAAATAAAAAGACAGACTAAGTTAAAAGATGCTGATGAACGGATTTTGTCAGAAACTAGAGGGTGGGTTGAGGAAAAAGGAATTACTGTTTCTCAAAGATCTAAAGAAGAGATAGCGGATTATAGGTACTTTCCTGAACCAGATCTACCGCCATTAGCAATAGATTCTGCTCTTATCGAAAATATAAACGATAAATTGCCAGAGTTACCAAGCGTAAAGAAAACTAGGCTTATGGATGAATATAGATTAAATGATTATGATGCAGAAATAATTATTGCATCTAAACAGATTGCTGAATATTTTGAATCAGTTATGGCAACCAGAGTTTTACCCGAAGATCAAAAGGTTGTTTACGGAAAAAATGTAGCTAATTGGATTATAGGTGACGTGTCTAAGTTATTAGATGAAAATGGTCAAAATATTGCCGATTTAAAATTTACTCCTGAAAACCTATTTAATTTAATGGATTCTATAATAACTGGCAAATTCAGCAATGCAATTGGTAAACGGGTATTTGTTGAAATGAGTAAATCAGGCAAGAGCCCTGATGAAATAGCAGAATTGTATGGTTTGGTACAAATTTCTGATGTATCTGTTATTGAATTAGCAGTTAGTAATGTGCTCGATAGGAACCCTCAATCTGTTTCGGATTATTTAGATGGTAAATTAAATGTTATAAGATTCCTCGTTGGTCAAGTAATGAAAGAAACAAAAGGTAAAGTTAACCCTCAAAAGACTACGGATCTTTTACAAGAAAAACTAGAATCTTTAAAAAAATAAATGAGATGTTGAGCTTCGTATTTTGAATATCAAACCTAAAAATAAATCGGGTAGATCCAAACATGTGAGTCTATTATACAAATTATTTTATTTTGGATTGGGAATAAAGCGTTGGCTACTATTAGGCTTAATTGGCATAATGGTCTGTTCGTTAGGAATCGCATTTATTATTAAAAATTTATTTGATTTCGTTATTCCAGAACTTTTGCCGTGGCATTGGGAAGGTGTAATTGTTGGAATAATTGGGCTACTTGCTATTGGCTTTGCAGGAATTGGGTTATATAGATCGCTTAGCCCAATACTTTTTTCATCTTTGGGTATAGATCAAGTAACTAATACAGTTTATGTTAGAAGAGCACGCAGCAAAGGCCCGAAAATTGTAGCTTTAGGTGGTGGTACTGGCCTGTCTGTCGTTTTGAAAGGGTTGAAAATTTATTCAGATAACTTGTCGGCTATCGTTAGTGTAGGGGATGACGGTGGCAGTTCAGGTATATTGCGTGAGCAATTAGGGCTAATACCTCCAGGAGATTTTAGAAATTGTCTAGTTGCATTAGCTGAAGATGAATCTTTGGTTGGCAAATTGTTTCAGTATCGATTTTCAAAGGGTGAAGGACTTCAAGGTCACAGTTTTGGGAATTTGTTTATTGCAGCCATGACTAATATAACAGGAGGTTTCGATCAAGCTCTAGTAGAATCTAGTAAAGTTTTGTCTGTTAATGGCAATATTTTGCCTTCAACTCTAAGTCCAATAGAATTAGTAGCTGATCTCGCAGACGGTGGGATTGTACGTGGTGAATCTAAAATAGGTGAAACGGACGGTGATATAAAGAGATTGTCAATTGAACCACCACAGGTTAAAGCATATCCTAAATCCATAGATGCTTTATACGATGCTGAATTGATTGTGCTAGGACCAGGCAGCTTATATACAAGTGTGTTGCCTAGTTTACTAGTGCCAGAAATTAATGAAGCGATTTCAAAATCGAATGCGTATAAAATATATGTATGTAATGTAGCGATGCAACCCGGTGAAACATCTGGCTATGGAATAAATGAACATGTAAATGTTTTGCTAAACCATACAACAGACGGGTTTGTAGATTGCGTAATTGGTAATGACTTAGTATCCGTTGCAGAGAAATCCAACGTATCTAATGTACCTGTTGGACCTACTAATGTGAAAGGTATAAATATTATTTATGGCAATATTATGGATGTTGAAAATAAATACCGGCATGAGTCTAGCAGTCTAGCGGATCTTATAATAAAAGTGTACGATGAATCGAGATAAAAAGTTTAAGGGTAATATCTGTGGAATTAAAATCGATTATTAATGTAATTCAAATAATTATTGCTGTACTACTTGTTATAGTTGTATTAGCTCAAGTAAAGGGGCAAGGGACAAGTTTATTTGGGCCAGCAGAAAGTTCTTACAGAACATATCGAGGGATAGAGAAATTATTGTTTAATATGACTATAGTTTTGATGGTTGTATTTATAGTTTCAGCCATTTTATTTAACAGGCTTGAATCTTAAAATTCTTGTTTGAATGAAACTATTTGAGTTTCCATGTAGTGCCATCACTTTTGTCTTCCAATATGATGCCAGAGGTGTCTAGTTCTGTTCGAATTTTGTCAGCAATTTCAAATTCTTTTAATACGCGTAACTTAGTTCTTAATTCTATCAAAATATCTATTAGATTGGATTGGTCATTAATTAAATTCTCTGTTTTAGTTGGTGTTTCACCGAATTCAAATATTTTATTTGTAATTGAGGAGCGATTTACCGTCTCCAATTCAATGGTTTCGGCTAATTCATTTAATCCAGTTTTTAATAAATATTTATGTATTTTCAAAATGACTGGTACAATATTTGTTTTTGATGTGTCTTGTTTTTGGATATCAGATTTGATACTAAGTCCTAGAATAGACGCTAGCTTAATTAAAGTTGATTGAGCTTCAAACACATCTATATCTATTTCTTTACATCTATTTATTTCTCTAGCTAAATCAAAAAGAGTAGCTATGGCACGAGGTGTATTGAAATCATTATCCATTTCATTAATAAATTCATCTTCATATTTTGCTGCATCCATTATTGAACATGGATTCTCAATCATGTCAGGACGACAGGCAGTCATAAGTCTCTCAATACCTTTTTCGTGTGCTTCTAGATTTTCTTCACTATATACTAAAGGGCTTCTATAGTATGAACTTAAGAAAAACAAGCGTAGTGCATTTGCACTATGATTATTGAGAGCATCGTATAAACTGATAATGTTACCGATAGATTTGCTCATTTTCGTTTCACCTAATCGCAGTAGCCCATTATGAATCCAAAATTTCGCCATTGGGTCAATACCGGTGTATGCTTCTGTTTGTGCTATTTCATTTTCATGATGTGGAAAGATTAAATCTTGTCCTCCACCATGAATGTCAATTGAATTCCCAAGGTATTTAAGTGACATAGCGCTACATTCTATGTGCCAACCTGGTCTACCTTCTCCCCATGGACTTGGCCAAGAGGGTTCGTCTGGTTTTTTAGATTTCCACAGTGCAAAATCTATATCGTCTTCTTTATATTGAGATGGTTCGATCCTAGCTCCAGCTAATAAATCTGAAATGTTTCTGTGACTAAGTTTGCCGTAGGTAGAAAATTTTGAAACTCTAAAATATACGTCTCCATTGGATTCATATGCGAAATCAGTTGCTATTAGTCTTTTGATTATTTTGATTATATAAGAAATTTCTTCTGTGGCTTTAGGATACAAATCAGCTCTAGAAATATTTAGGGAATCCATTTCACTCATATATATATCTATATTTCTTTGAGCTAATTCTTGGGTTGTGATTTTAAGACGAGATGCATTTTCAATCATTTTATCGTCGATGTCAGTGAAATTTTCTATGTGCTTTACTTTATATCCTTTATAAATAAAATATCTTTTTAAAACGTCAAAAATAACTCCTCTCATTGCATGGCCTATATGAGGAGGTGAATAAGGGGTTATACCGCACACATACATGCTAATCTCGTCTTTAGAAGGTTCAAATACCTCAATTTTAGTTGATAGTGTGTTGTAGAATTTCATTGACTTTGCTTTACTGTAGCTATCGATAAGGCTGCTATACCTTCCGATGTTCCTAAAAACCCCATTCCATCTGTTGTTTTAGCTTTTACACTTATTAAACTTTGGGGCATATTCATATTGTCTGACAAAGTGGTTTTTATTTCGTCAATAAATGCACTTAATTTGGGTTTTTCTGCAATTATAGTAGTATCAATAAAATGTATTTGCCAGCCGTGATCATTGATTTCACATATGATGTTTTTAAGCATTATTAAGCTATCTATATTTTTAAGACGCGGGTCTTTAGATGGGAAATATTTGCCTATATCACCTAAATTAGCGGCACCCAATAAGGCATCTATTACAGAGTGGATTAAAACATCTCCATCACTGTGTCCATGCAAACCTTTTTCATAAGGTATTTGAACTCCTCCAATCAATAGAGGAATATTTGATTTCAATTTATGGGCATCAAATCCCATACCAGTTCTTATATTCAATTCGTTACCTGATATCATTTTCAAAAAAATATTTAGCGATATTTATATCATGCATAGTGGTTAATTTAATGTTGTTGTAAGAGCCCATAAAAACGTTAACTGATTTACCTAATTGTTCTACCATAGACGCATCATCCGTTACATCTTCGCTTATCTGTTCATATGCCTGTTTGATAATCTCATACCTGAATATTTGAGGGGTTTGCATAGACCATAATTGATGTCTAGGTAAAGTTTTAATTACATTTTTGCCTTCTACTTCTTTAATTGTGTCTGTTACTGGTACAGCAGCAACAGCACTTCCACTATTTTTCGCTGCTATTAATCCGTTTCGTATAGTGGATTCAGTTATAAATGGTCTTGCACCGTCGTGAATCATTATCCATTGTGTGTTTTTTGATTTACATAATCCATTTCTCACAGAATCTTGTCTTCTTTCTCCACCTATAGCAATATTAGTTATTTTGTTCCATTTTGTATATGGGAAAATCTCTATTGCATTTTTATATATATCTTTAGATACAACGAGCACAATGGATTGTATTAATGGACTATTATGAAATACATTCACTGTATGAAGGATTAAGGGATTGTTTTTGAAAGGAATCAACAT
>CAYRIG010000102.1:0-6052 GCA_964424315.1 uncultured Dehalococcoidia bacterium
AGCAAAAAGCCATCATTTATCATTGTCAAAACATTTTGCTTGGCAAAGTCATTTTACGAGGGAAAACCCAGAGTTAGTAATAAGTGACAGAAGTGGAGAAATCAAGCAATGGGGCGTACTGTGTCTAGCATATCCTGAAGCTCGCAAGTATTTGATTGATAAATTCTTGTCTATTTTAGATGGATACTATTTTGATGGCTTATTTCTCTGCTTTAGAACAGAAGCTAAACCACCAGAACATGCAGATAAATTTGGTTTCAACGAGCCAATAAGACAAGATTATCTTGAACGATATGGAAGGGATATCAATACCGAAAATTTCGACATTGGACTATGGCATGATTTATTAGGTGAATATATAACTGCTTTTATTCGCGAAATTAGAGAAGCAACTAAATCAAGAAACCTAGAACTTTCCATTGGTTGTGCAAGAGGTAATGTAATTGGCCCACCTCTTGGTAATGCGACCATAGATTATCCTACTTGGATTAAAGAGGAACTTATTGACGAATTGATCATTAATCAAAATTCTTCACAATGTCCTTCTATATGGCACCAACTTTGGTCAATGCACAGAGGTTATGGATACAAACAAAATTATTTGGATGGGTATAACATGCCCCCTTTAATTGAACATTTAGACCATTATGAAAAGTATATAAAAAATTCGAAAACCAAGCTGTTTATCGCCCGTCAATGGGATGCCATATCTCCCGTAGAAGAATCAGAATTATTAACCCACCCAATTGTTTCAGGACTTGTTTACAGTACATTTAGATATGATAATTCTGGCCCAGTGGCTAATTCAAATTGGGTGGTTAAAAGTGAAAAGATTTCAGCTGGACTTGATTATGTTATTCGGAGGTGGTTTAGATTAATTTGTATTTCTAAGAGTCGCGGATTAATTATTGTGTAGATGGACTGCTGTAATTGACTGATATTAATGGAGGTTGTGAAGTGAGTCAGGGTACAATATTTTATTGATTGTAGCATTTGCTTTATTAGCAGTTGTTATGGCAAGAGTAGTGGGAGGTAATTAGCTGAAATCATTTAAGTGGGGTTATATATATTATGCTTTGGCAGGACTATTTGGTGTCTTTATAGTTTGGGTCGTAATTATGGGTTTTTGGGAAATCTTAACTACTTAGTGCAGCAATATAGGTTTTTGAGATATGTTGTTTTTAAATGTTTTTTCGGTACGGTTTATATGTAACAAGTCCTAAGGAGTATTAAGTTGATGCTTAATAATATTACTAAGATTTCCAATTCATCGACATCGAGAGTTTCTTCATGGGATTTAACGGGTAGGAATAATGATTATTGGACTATTAATCCTGGTGAGTCTAGAGTTTTGGCTGATATAGAAGGTCCAGGTGTTATAACTCATATTTGGATGACTCAGCGTGAGCACTATCGTGAAGCAATTCTTAAAATTAGTTGGGATAATGCTAGCACACCTAGTGTGTTGGTCCCTTTAGGTGATTTTTTCTGTCTTGGTCACGGAATTGTTAATAGTTTTCAATCATACTTTTTCAGTGCATCAGCAAAAGATAACAATGTTTTTAATGGTGGATGTGCGTTAAATTGTTATGTCCAGATGCCATTTAGGGAACGGGCTGTGGTGGAATTAGTGAATGAGAGTAATGATCCACATAATCAATATTTTTATATTGATTATGAAAAGATAAATGAACTTCCTGAAGAAACTGGATATTTTCATGCCGAATTTAATAGAGCTAATCCTTTTGGTGGATGGGGGCATGAAATAACAGTTAATTCGCCTGAGTCAAATATAAGGAACAAAGAAGAACTTGCATGGAATAACAACTATGTTATTTTAAACACAAAAGGCAAGGGTCACTATATTGGGTGTAATATATCGGTTACAAATTTGCAGGGTACTTGGTGGGGAGAAGGTGATGACATGATTTGGATTGATGGTTACAAGTGGCCACCTGATTTGCATGGGACAGGTAGTGAGGATTACCTTAATCAAGCATGGGGGATGCAGCCAAACGCATTTTTGAGGAACGGCAGCTCCATTTATGAACACGATACAGGAGGTTACCAAACCAGTTATGTGTTTCATCTAGAAAACCCAGTAAGATACCAAAAGGATATAAATGTTACAATCGAACACGGTCATGCAAACCATCTTGCTAATGAGATGTCTTCAGTCGCTTATTGGTATTCTGAAATGCCTACTTCAGTATTGAAACTGCCGACTATTCAACAGCGGTTACCAGTGATGAAAGATGATGAAGGGAATTGGGTTGGACAATCAGCAGTAGATAATGTTGAGTTGAATGACGAAATGCTTCAAGCAAAGAAAAATTGGGCTATTAAGGAAGGGAAGGTTGATGTTAATGAGTAAATTTATATTGATTGGTTTGGTTTTAGTTGCGATTTGCTTAGTAGCGGTTTTTGTTTTACCTTTTTTAGTACGTTTCTTTTTTAGAAAGTTAGGAGTATTTATTCTTAGGAGATTGTTCACATCCGTTTTTGCTAGGATGGATCAACATGGAAATCAAAACGATGATGGTGATGATGTTATTTATGGAGAATATAAGATAGTAGAGGATAAAAAGGAGAAAGATATTTTGGAAGAAGGTAAGAAATAATTTTTTTATTAAATCAGGAAAATAATCAGGAGGGTTTATAGTGGGAAAAATTAGGCGCGATTACAAAAACATTCATCCCTCAAGTCCCATTTCTAGTAGAGGGATGAAGTCTGGAAATATGTTGTTTATATCTGGTACAACTGCTAATGATTCAAGCGCAGAAGAGGGGAGTCCCATGCAGCAATTAAGAGTTGTTTTAGACAGAATAACGAAAATGGTTGTATATGAGGGAGGCAATCCATCTGATATTGTTAGGTTGACAACATTTGTTACCAAAATTGATGACTGGTTTCCTCTTGAAGGTGAGATTGTTGATATTTTCACTGAATTTTTTGGTGACCAAAAACCAACTAATGCAATAATGGAAGTGAGTCGACTCGCAAAGCCATCTCTAGTTGTAGAAATCGAAGCAACAGTGATATTTGATTAACTCAAATTGAGGTTATTTATAAAAATACATTTATATATTGGGTTGAAATATAAGTAATGCCGATTGATTCAAATAACCTGGTAATATTAGTGGCATTAGAAAATGAATTGCCCCAAAATATATTGCCTAATGTACATATAGAGTACTCTGGAGTGGGTAAAATCAACGCCGCTATAAAAGCACTTGAAGTTATACGGGAATTTAATCCAGATATGATTGTGAATTTTGGTACTGCAGGTAGTTTGGAGAAAAAAGTAACTGGATTACATGAGGTTGCGATTTTTAAGCAAAGGGATATGGATGCTACTGCGTTGGGATTTTCAATCGGAGAAACTCCTTTTGAAAATGTTTCTTCAATAACATTTGGAAGAGAGGGATTGTCATGTGGGACAGGAGATAGTTTTGTTACTGAACAACCTAAAATCAAAACTGATCTTGTAGACATGGAGGCTTATGCTATCGCAAAAGTTTGCTTGTTAAATAACAAAGAATTTCGTTGTTTTAAATTTGTGTCCGATAATGCCAATGAAACTGCTGGTATTGATTGGGAAACTAATATTGAAAATGGAAGAATTGCATTTAGAAATAAAATGTTAAATGATGCAGATACGAACAGGTTGTGAACGAATATCAAACTATAACTATACTTATTTGTGGTAAGTATCCGTATCAGTTATATGAATCGATTCAAAAGACAAAAAATAAAAGGTGTATCAATGGATAGTATAGAACTTTTGTTGAAGAAACTTAGTGAAGCTTTTGGGCCTAGTGGATTTGAGAGTGATGTTAGAAAAATAATGAATGAAGAACTTACTAAGTACTGTCCTAACATCTATACAGACGGCCTGGGTTCTTTAATAGCGGAACTGAATGAAGCATCAAAAGGACCAAAAATAATGGTGACTGCTCACATGGATGAAGTTGGGCTTTTGGTGAAGTATGTAGATGATCGAGGATATGTGAAATTTCAGCAACTTGGAGGGTGGTTAGATCAGGCTTTAATCGGGCAAAGATGGCATATATTAACAAAAAAAGGAAAGATTCTTGGTGTATCTGGAATAAAAACTCCTCATGTTATGAGTGTAGAAGAAAAGAAAAAGATTGTTAAATCAGATGATGTATTTATAGATGTAGGAGCAGAGAACAAAAAAGATGCTGAAACAAGACTGGGAATATTTCCGGGAGATCCAATTGCCCCGGTTAGTCAATTCGAATTTTTGGGTGATAATGGATTATATATTGGTAAAGCATGGGACGATAGAATAGGGTTGGCTGTAATGACAGAAGTTGTTAGATCTCTTAAATCGACTGCTATTCAAAATAAAGTATTTTTGGCGGCAACAGTTCAAGAAGAGGTAGGCTTGAGAGGTGCTGGGACAAGTAGTTTCGCTATTGAACCCGACATTGGTATAAATATAGAGTCTGGGGTTGCGGGTGATTATCCAGGTATTTCCAAGGATGAATCTCAAGAACAACTAGGATGTGGTCCAACTATTTTTCTTCATGATAGCATGATGCTTCCAAATTTGAAGCTTAGAGATTTAACCGTTTCAATAGCGAAAGAACTTGAAATGGATATACAGTTTAATGTACTCAAAGGTTATGGTGAAGACGGGGCAGCAATACAAAAAACGCATAAAGGAACACCAACTGTAAATATTGCAGTTCCTACAAGATATCTTCATAGCCATAATGGAGTGATTTCCAGATCGGATTTTAACGATACAGTAAAATTGATATCAAATTTAATACAAAGATTGGATGCAGAAACAGTAAATGTTCTCAAATCATTTGAATTATGATTTTATACAAATTAAGTTCTTAAATGCTTCACTTGGTTAAATCATATGAAGTATTTTATAAAGTCAAATGGGTTGAAATAGATTGAAATAGCTATTTAAAGGATTAAGAATATGGAAACTACTAGGACTCATTCACTAGTTATTGGATGTGGTTCGATAGGTAAAAGGCATATAAGAAACTTAATTGCTATCGGGGTTAAAAATATTTATGCTGTGGATCTTCGAGAAGACAGGCTAGCTGAAATTGAAGGGTTAGAAGGAGTAATACCTGTAAGGATGCTAGAAGAAGTTCGTTTAGACCTATTAAGTACCTGATTGATCTGCACCCCTCCATCTTCTCATATTAAATTGACTGATTTGTTATTAAAAAATCAATGTCCAAGAATATTTATAGAGAAACCTCTTACAAATAATTCTGCAGAAGCCAAACATCTTTTATCCTCTCTAGCACATTCTAAATCGATTGTAGCCGTTGGTTGTAATTATAGATTTCATCCTGCTATACAACTTGCAAAAAACACTTTGGAAAATGGGACTATAGGAAAAGTTTATAACTTCAGGTCTGAATTTGGCCAATATTTACCAGATTGGCACCCTTGGGAGGATTATGCGGAAACTTACAGTGCAAAAACTGATATGGGTGGAGGTATTGCTTTAGATAGAATCCATGAATTAGATTACCTTAGGTATCTTTTTGCTGAACTATCGGTTAAATATTCAAATGTATCAAAAATAGGAAAATTAAATATTGATACTGAGGATAACATAGACGTAATGCTAGAAACATCGGATGGAGTGGTAGGTACACTTCATCTTGATTATTTACGTAGGGATTATAAAGCTGGTTTTACTGTGGTCGGCGAGTTAGGAACAATTGAAGGTGACGTAGGGAAAAATGGTTTCTTCAGTTTGTACGATACAAAAACTGATAGCTTGGAATCTGTATCTTTCAATACTGAAAAATATGACCTTAATCAGATGTATAGAGATGAAATGGAGGCTTTTTTCAAAATTAAATGTGATGACTATGGTTTAATGCAAAATTATGAGGAATCATTGGAATTGGTTTTAAAAGTAGATCAAATTAAATCTTCATTTAATCTGAACAGTTAACTAAATTTATCAATAACAAATTTGGAGTATGAGACATGATTAAAGCGACACTCAAAGGACCGCGTAATTTAGTGATTGAAGAAATA
>CAYRIG010000103.1:0-6048 GCA_964424315.1 uncultured Dehalococcoidia bacterium
GTTGGTCTAGCGTTGGTGATGCTTGGCATGCATTGACATATCTAAAATTGTTAGGTCTTGATGCAGGTCCTGCGATGCCCGGTCAGGCTCCACCTTCTGTTGAGTATGTTGAGCATACCAACAATATATTGGAAGAAGGTGGTATGAAGAAATGGTCGGATTGGAACCAAAGACTTTTTGATTGAATGATTATCCTAAGAGCTTTTCATATTTTCCAAAAAAATCATTCCAGGAATTGTTGTTTGGAGGAGAGGTGGGTTCTCTCATGTAACTGTGTTTGAAAACGCCTTTCCTTTTCAGGATTTCTTTTGTCATGTAGAGTTGCGGTAAATCGCATCGGAAAACCGAAGCGTATTTATTGAATTCTTGTTCAGCTTCGAATAACAGATTATTTTTGAATAAATCTATTACCTTTCTAAACATTGGTATATAGCCGAAATGGGGCATTGTTCCTTTTGAACCTGAAGATAATTCTTCTAAAATAAATGTGCCGCTTGCTCCTCCAAAAATCGACATTGTTTCACTACAGGAATCAATCCAGTTTTTTACCCGAGTGGCTGGCGGTTGGGTTTCTATTTTTGCATAGGAGATATTTTTGCATTTTTCAGATAATAATTTACCTAAATTTTCAGGAATGGGTGAGTTTCCTGCATCTTGTATAAATATAGGTATACCTACATTACTATCAATTTCTGAAAAATAATTTTCTATTGACTTACTTGGTAATCCGGGAGGTGGCAGGCACATAATTGCATCTGCGCCGTTCTTTTCAGCTTGTTTGCTATATTCTATAGCAGCAAAAGTACTGTGTGCTCCGGTGTTAATAACTATAGGAATTCTGTTTTTGGCTTGGTTAACTATTGTTTTTGTTACTACGTTTCTTTCTGTATCAGTTAACTTGATGATTTCGCTTCCGAATGCCAACCCTATTCCGTCTACACCTTCATCGATTCCATATTCAACTTCACTTTCCAAGTCTTCTAGGTCAATGTTGCCATTTTGATCAAACGGCATGGCTAATATTGGATATAGACCTTCCATTTTTGTCATGTTGAATATTCCAAATTATCAAATTTAATTTGCTGGGGCACCTCAAGTATAATTGTAGATGCCCCAATTTTGCTTGAAATTAAATTATCGAAGGGGCCCTATCCATAAGTTTTTTAATTTTTTGAGTAATTTCATCCGTTACTACACTGTCAACTGATGGATATCTCGACGGGCCAGATGGTCTGCCCATGTATCTCATAAAGGGTTTAACAAAGACTCCTTCGCCTGCCGTTGCCGAACCTATATCGCCAAGTATTTCGGAATAATCATTGTCGAAGTCATCTAATACTCTTCCTGCTTCGTCATAATTACCCGCGGTCATGAGCTCATGTACTTTCCATGAGTGTTGAGGGAAGAAGTTAGGTACATGACTTATCCACGCTTTAGCTCCAAGTTGGTGACCATGTACCGTTAAAGGGCCATTGTTAGCTACAGCTGCTTTTGGCGCAAAATATTTTAGACCTGCTAGATAGTTAGCTACATTTGGGGAAGCCCACTTTACAGCTACTGTGTTTTTTACTTTGAGAATTTCTTCTGCTACATCCATGGTCATATCGTATTTTGAACCACTATACCAGTGGCTATATGCTGCAAAACCTACATCTGTATGTTTGGCAACTTCGTTTACCCATGCGATTATGTCGCCTTTTTTCACATCATAATAATAAGCACTACTCATCTGGACTATATCTATGCCAACTTCTTCACACCATTGGCACAATTCTATAGTTGTTCTGATATCAGTACTTTGCACGCTAGCAAATGTTGGGATATTATTAGGCACCGCTACATCAGCGATGGCTTTTATGGCAGCCTTTCTTTCTTCGGTACTTAAGACTGTGAAATCTCCACCTGATCCAACTGCAATAAAAACTGTGTTCCCAGGTTTTGCACCTTGGTCTACAATCCACTGTACATTTGCTTGTGTAGCATCCACATCCAAAGTAAGATCATCTTTGAAAATAGTTGCTAGAGGTATAACTACCCCATCCATTTTTTTCTTAGCTTCTTCGATTGTTATCATTTAATTCTCCTGATCAAAATTCATTTGAGGTTTTATGTAGTTGCTGAAAGTGCTTCTTTAGCAGTTAACTTAACTGGCCAACCAAAAGATAAAAGTGTTTCCCTTAGTTGATCGAAATCAGATTCGTTAAGTGGTTTTGAAGGTGGACGGGATGAACCACAAGATTGTCCCATCAAAGCCATCATACCTTTTTTAACTCTACCTTGACCACCAGATCGCGCGTCTATTATTTCACTTAGTTTTCTTAGAGGTTCATTTACGGAGTCATTTAATTTACGAGCTTCGTCATATTGTTTGTTTTCGACCAACTCCCATACTTTTAAATCGTGTTTAGGATATGATTCTGCAGTAAGATTTATATAACCTTTACCCCCTAACTGATGGCATTCTATGGGATCTCCTCCGTTATCAATTACATTAAAACGTTCAGAGAACTTTGCCATTTCGTCATATGCTACATCAGAAGGGTTACTCCACTTTATCGAAACTATTTGCTCGATATCAGACATTTTTAAAATGGTATCTACCTCTATTCTCCCACCGCTTAACCAATGAGTATGATATACCATTATTCCTATATCTATAGCATCTGATAGGTCACTGTAATAATCTAATATATCTTGTTGGGAAGGCAGATTAAAAACTGGAGGGCAAACTTGTAATCCATTGGCACCCATGTCTTGTGCTTTTTTTGCATCTTCAATTGTTCGTTTTGTATCCTTGTAATGTAATCCACATACTACGCTTGCTTTGCCGTTTGTAGCCTGTACTACCGTTCTCAACAATGAAGGCCATTCTGCATCACTTAGCATAGGTCCTTCACCCATGGCTGCTGCTACTTTTATAACGGCTTTTCCTTTTATTAGTCCTTGGTCGACCCATCCTTGAGCCAATTCATGCATACGGCCATGATCTATTTCATAGTCACTATCAAATGCCGTTGGAACAGTGGCTATGGGACCTTGTATATAAGATTTAAGTTCATTTCTATTCATACGGAATTCCCCCTAGAGTTTTAGAAAAAATCACTGATATTGAAGTCAATTATATGTGCCTATGATTACTAAGGTCAACTTTGAATAATCATCATGATATGCGTTAAGTTGAATGTTTTCAAAGTGGAAGTGCAACAGTTTGTCTATTTTGCGAACTTCGCGTAACAGCTTCCGTAAATTCCATGTATTTTACCCCATCCTCAAATGTAGTATGTGATACTTTTTCTATTCCCTTTATAGCATTCACGAATTCTTGTTCCACTCTCCAATATCCTTTTTTATCATCTGAAATTGGAATTTCTTTGAGTTCTTTATCTCCTTTTTGACCTCCAAAGAGTTTTCCTGAAGTGTAGTTTTCAAATCCTGTACAAAGTAATGTGCCCTTACTACCATAAATCCATAGTTGTTCTTCTGATGCAAATCCGGTTATTTCACTAATTCTTATGTGAGTCAAAGCACCAGATGACATTTCGCTCAATATTTCAACATGGTCTGGGATTGTAGTAATTTTTCTATTTCCATCGCTAATTAATCGTTGTTTATTATAGACACGGGTGATTGCAGTAGCATTAATGGCTGGGCCAAGTAATCGCATAATACATTCATACCAAGCCCCCATCAGCATTATGTTATATCCGCTTAGATCTCTGTCATGTCTCCACATAAATGGAGCATTATCATCAATGAAACCGCCACCAGCACTATCGGCTACAAATCCAGGTATACCAGAAAGATCTGCTGCTAAAATATCACCTAGATAATCATCATTTATTAAGTCTAAAACTGTTGTTTCAACCGTGTCAATAAAAGGTGCTGGGACAATTTGTGTTACTAATTCAGGGTTAAGGTAAGAGGCATCAAGCATATTTTGAGCTTGTGATGCGTCCATAGACATCCTAGCTTCAGTCAATACGTGTTTGCCTTCATTTAATGCTTCCGTGACCAATATTTCATGCATGTATGGCCAGGTACCTATACATACTGCGTCTATATCAGGTGAAGCTAATAATTCTTGCCAATTATTGTAAGCTGTAGGGATGTTAAATTCTTTGGCAACTTTCTGGCTAGATTCAATTGATCTATTTGCCACGGCAGTTATCTCTATATCATTAATGTTTTGGAATTCAGGTATATGCTTTTTTTTCGTGTTAGCGCCTGCTCCTATGATTCCTAGTTTGATTTTTTGATTACCCACATGTTCCTCCGAAATTTTTATAGATTTATAATTTTAAAACAACTTGAGAAAAATCATTGACGGATTATATTACTACCTGTGAGTTCTGTTTCAACTTTGAACAAATGCCCATCTGTAGTCGTTACATATAAAGTAGACATTTTCTCGCCACCAAAAGCACAGTTGGTTGGTCTATTAGCTGGTACTGGATGAGTATCCAAAATTTTCCCATCAGGAGAAAAAATATATATCATGGGTCCAGGCCCACCTAATTCCCACCCTGCTGTAGCAATAATGTTGCCGTCAATATCTAGACACATTCCATCTATCCCTCTATCTGGGCCGAAATCGTGCAAAACTTGATTTTCTCCTAGTGATTTGTCAGGATTTACTTTGTAGGCTCTGAGTTGTCTGAATTCATCTTCTCTTCTCCCACTTTGCGCCACATAGAGGAAATCGTAATTTAGGCTGAATAACAAACCATTGGGTCTGGTGGTGTCGAAAGTAACCCTAGATATTTGCCATTTATCACTGACGGTGTTTGTTAATCTATAAACGGAATCATGCGATAATTCCTTATTTGAAACATCTTCACTCCACTTGCCTGCAGCTGCTTCATAAAACGGGTCGGTGAACCATATATCACCGTCTTTATCACAAACCAAGTCGTTGGGTATATTCAATTTAAGATTTTCATAGTTGTCAGCTAATATTATTGTTTGATTGTCCGAGTACTTTACTACTCTTCTAGCGTCACCTTCACAGGCATAAATGTTATTGTTGTTATCTAAAGTCAGACCATTAGCGTAGTTGGTTTCTTGACGTATTATTTTGATTTTTCCTGTTTCAGGGTTGTATTGCCTTATTGTACTCGAAGGGATGTGGGTAAAAATCAGGCTATTCCCAATCCATACGGGACCTTCAGACACACCCACAAAAGGACCGCCAATCAATTCAAATTCCCAATTCATTTATATGTTCCTTAACTTTATCCAATTAGATATAGTTACACATATTTTAGTTGTATTCAATATGTATAATTTTGGTTTGATATAAATATTTATTGCGTTATCTGTTTAAGATTGCTGTTATAGAACTTAAAAGAGATCTTAGTCATGATATGGGTGAAGGTTTTGTTTTATCGCTATAGTAAATTATAATATTCGTGAATATAGGGAGGTTGGTTATGATTTCTGTTTACGACGGACATGCTTATTGTTTCCCAAGTCTTCATGGATTTGGCGGCTTCAAAGAGAAAGAAGTTTTCAAGAAACATCAACAGGTAGCTATTGCTCAACACTTTCAACCGGTTTGGTCAGATGAGGATAGAGTTTTAGTTTCTGACGTCTCAAGAATTAACCCAGCAGAAAAATGGGACATAGATTCAGTTAAAGAGATTGAATTTGGACCCACTCACAGAGGCAGATATGAATGGGACTACCAAGGTGTGAGATATGTTAAGCAATATATGCCGCCTTCAGTTACAAATATGTCCTACACAGCGGCTGATTTGGTTGCTGAAATGGATTATGCAGGTGTTGATATGGCTTTATTGCATAGAACACCTTACTTAGGTCTTGGAAATAAGTTTACGTATGACTGTGTGCAAAGTTTCCCCGATAGATTGCAAGGTTTAGCTCATGTGCCTGAATGGGAGATAGCTGAAAAAATGGATAGTTCTATTGAAATACTTCAGCATGCTATAAGGGATTTGGGGTTGAGTGGATTACAATTCTTGCCCGATCACATGAGTCTTTATAATAAGTCTGAAGGTAGATTTGGTTTAGGAAAAGCAAAAGACTTTG
>CAYRIG010000104.1:0-3578 GCA_964424315.1 uncultured Dehalococcoidia bacterium
AGGAGAGTATTATTCTTTACTTTTATTTTCTGTTTTAGGAATGATGCTTCTTGTATCTTCAACGGAAATGATAACTTTATACGTTTCGCTGGAACTTGCAACTCTACCCTTAATAGCGTTGTCCGCAATAGCTCGTAGTAATAACGGATTGGAAGCAAGTGTAAAATTTATTATTTTAAGTGCGGTCAGCTCTGCATTTTTATTATATGGATTAGTTATGCTTTATGGGCTAACGGGTACAACCGATTTAACAAATATCAATTACATTGTAAGTACTCATTCATCAATAAGTAATGTGATGTTGTTATCTATAATTCTTATTGTTGTTGGATTCGCTTTTAAACTAACAGCAGTACCGTTTCATATGTGGACCCCAGATGTTTACCAGGGTTCACCCATGCCAGTAACTATATTTTTATCGATAGCTAGCAAAATAGCGGCGATAGCTGTAGCTATCCGTCTTTTCCACGACAATTTATCTGTTTTATCTGATGATTGGGTTAAAGCAATAATTGTACTAGCTATAGCTTCAATGACTTTGGGTAATCTTGTGGCGATAACTCAAAATAATGTTAAAAGATTGTTAGCATATAGCAGTATTGCTCACAGTGGATATATGATGATTGGATTGGCATTATTACCCAAAGGCGCGGGAGTCTTAGCAACGGGTGGATCTGCAATAGTTTTCTATCTGGTTGGTTACGCTATGATGAATCTTGTCGCATTTTCAATAATATATATCGTAAAAACTAAAACAGGAAATTATGATATCGAGTCATTACAAGGATTTGGATATGCTTCACCAATATTAGGGATATCCTTGACGATTGCAATGATTTCTTTGATTGGGCTTCCTCCGACGGTTGGATTTATGGGTAAATTCTATTTGTTTTCTGTAGCGCTTGAAAATCAAATGACATGGTTAGTTCTTATAGGGGTAGTTAACAGTGTCGTTTCTTCGTATTACTACCTTAGAATTGTCAAAGCGTTGTACTCTTCAAAAAAGCAAACTTATGGAAACATACCAATCATGGGAGGGATTTCCATAGTTGCTATTTTATGCACGATCGGTATAGTGGTATTGGGTATATATCCTAGCTATTTCATAGGCTTAGCTGAAGAGGCAGTGAAAGTACTTTTACCACCCATTTAGTAACTGCTTCGAATTTGTAGAATGGTCAATTGACAATTTTTGTAGCATCTTGCTAGACTGAGTTTTTAAGCTTGCCCGTTTGGTGAAGAGAATTAATTTGAATGGTTTCTGAAAGTCTCATAGGATTTATTTATAAAGAGAATTCCACCCGAGCATTGGATCTTGTTTCTTCTATTATTGAAGACTTTGGTCTTGAAAAAAGGTCTTGGGTTTTAAGTTCACCTGAACTTCATAAGGATAATACGCAGTTAGCTTCAACTGCTGTGATTATTGTAGTTGGAGGTGATGGTACTATACTTAAAATTGCTGGCATTTCGGCTGCCCACAATATTCCAATTGTGGGTGTAAACCTAGGTAGAGTTGGGTTTATGACTGAAATTGAACCCAGTGAAATTGCATCAAAACTTCTTAAATATCTAAATCTTCAGGCAAGATTAGAAAAGAGACTAATGCTTGAAGTAAATATATCTGGGTATGAAAATTTGGATTTACATGCTTTAAATGACGTGGTCGTTTCTCATTCAGTTGTTGGTAATTTGATTGATCTTTCTATTAAAGTAGATGATGTTTTTATAGATAAATACAGAGCTGATGGAATAATAATTGCCTCTCCGACCGGAAGCACCGCATATTCATTTTCAGCAGGAGGTCCAATAATGTTTCCTGAAGCTAAAAACATTCTTATTCAACCATTGGTACCACATATGAAAATAGGCAGAGCAATGGTTATCTCGGGTGAATCTAAAGTTGAAATAAGTATTGAAAATTCTAATAAAGCAATCATGACTGTTGATGGAAAACAATATAAAACTCCTGTTACTGAAAATAATCTAATTACTGTTTCGAAGAGTTCATATGTTGCTACTTTTCTTAGAGAGAAAGACCCAAACGCATTTTATAAGGATTTATTTGAATTTTTGTCAACCTAACTTTGTTTTCAAATAAACTATATTAAATTGGCTGAAAATAACAATTTTGAAATCATCAAGACGAAAGAAGTTTACAAAGGACATGCATTTTCTGTAGACGTAGATGAAGTACGTTCAAATTCTGGATTAGTTTTTGAAAGGTCAGTAGTAAAGCATCCTCGTTCAGTGGTAATTCTTCCATTAGATGATCAAAATAATATGGTTTTAGTTAAACAATATAGACATCCTGCTAGAATTCATCTTTTGGAAGCGCCGGCTGGTAAATTAGAACACGATGAATTACCTGCTGAATGTGCACAGAGAGAATTACAAGAAGAAATAGGATATAAAGCATCAAATTTAAAATTGGTAACTGAATTTTACGTGAGTCCTGGATATAGTACTGAATACATGTATGCTTATCTTGCGACTGGATTAGAAAAAAGTGTTCTTCAGCCAGATTTTGATGAATTTATAGAAGTAGAAAGATATCCGATTAGTGAAATAAATGATTTGATAGCTAACGGTTTGGTAAAAGATTTGAAAACAATTATGATGATGATGTATTTAGAAAACAATTCGAGATAATTTTTTTATATACCTCAGATCAATCTAAGGAAATGTGATGGATAAATTTAGAGAATTTACGAGCCAAGTAGATAATTATATTGGTGAAATTATTGAATTAGAACAAGAACTAGTAAAAATAGAATCAGTTAACACTGGTACGATGCCTACTGGTAATGAAACAGAGGCATGTGAATATATAAAAAATTGGTTGGCAAAATATGATGTTCAGTCTTCCATCCTTGAATCCGTTCCGGGTCGGGGTAATATCATAGCTGAGATGCCTGGAGAAAGTTCTGTAAACGGTCTTATGTTTATGTCTCATACTGATGTTGTTCCTGTGGAAGATGAATCCAAATGGCAATATCCTCCTTTCGGAGGAATACTTGATAAAGGAAGGATTTACGGTAGAGGGGCTTCTGATTGTAAAGGATTGTTAACCTCACAAATGATGGCTATGAGATTACTGAAAATGAATGGAGTAACATTAAAAGAAAATTTGATATTAGTATCTGGAGCCGATGAAGAACATGGAGGAAGGTATGGTTTTGGATGGTTAGCTGAAAATCATCCTGAAAAGATTACTGCTAAATATGCAGTTAATGAAGGAGGTGGCAATGCCCTTCGAGCCGCCGGTACATCTGCTTATCTGTTAGGAGTTGGTGAAAAAGGAAGATTGCAAGTAGAAATATCAATTAAAGGTACCAGTGCTCATGCATCTATGCCGTGGCACGGCGAAAATGCATTATTTGTATTGGGGCAGGTTGTTAAGCGTATTGAGGATTATCAAGCTGAGCGAGATGTATCACTCGAATTTTTTAAATACCTTTCTAACTTAGCTATTGAAGATGAACCAACCACCGGTAATATCGATCAAATAATAGCTGGGTTTGAATCGGAAAATAAACATATGGCAACTATGTTGAAGGCTCAGTCTAGAATGACTTTAA
>CAYRIG010000104.1:3588-6025 GCA_964424315.1 uncultured Dehalococcoidia bacterium
CGATTGTACATGGTGGGATTAAATCTAATTCAGTTCCTGAATCAATAAACTTGACGTGTGATGTAAGAACATTACCTCACCAAGACCAAAAGTATTTGGAGCAAGAACTAGACAAAATATTGGAAGGGATTCCAAGAGTCGAATATACGATAGATTACATGGCAGTTCCAAATTCCTCTCCTTACAACACATCTTTTATTGACGTTTTAAAAGATGTAACGCAAAGAGTTGTGGATAGAAGCAATTTGCAATGGGTACCAGCAGTCTGCACTGGATTTACTGATTCGCGGTTTACACGTGATTTAGGAGTAGAAACTTATGGGTTTATGGGTGCTCACCCTGATGACGATCCTATGTTAAGTAATATTCATGGAACTGATGAATCTGAAAGTGTTCAAACCCTTGTTGTTAGCACAAAAATAATGCTGGGATTAGCATATGAATTATTGGCTACATAGGTGTGTCAATAATGTTTTGTTTATACTGTAGTTGGATTTAAATTTTTGTTAGGATGGTTTGATGGCTAATATTGAAATATATGAATATCCTGACGTGGATTTTACCAATATGGTATTTGCTTTTTCTGGGTGGTCTGATGCAAATGGTACAGCTACTAAGGCTGTTCAATTTCTTATCGACAAAACCAAAGCAAAAAAATTTGCGCAAATAGAGGCAGAAGATTTTTATGATTTTAGTATTGTTCGTCCTAATATGAAATTTGATGACTTAGGTAAAAGAATGCTTGAATGGCCCAAAAACGAATTTTATTATGCTACAGAAGAATCTTATAAAGGGTTAATGTTTTTCTTGGGAGTAGAACCAAATTTAAAATGGATGACTTTTAGTGCTTTAATTTCTCAGTTTTGTTCTGATTTTAAAATAAAGATGATGATTTCACTCGGAGCATTGTTAGACTCGGTTCCTCATACTAGACCAATAAAAATATCGGGGCGGTTTAGTAATCAGAATTTAAAAGAACGCATGGAATGGTTGGGTGTTAAAGATTCAAAATACGAAGGACCTACAGGAATACACACCGTACTTATGGAAGAAAGTATTAAGCAAAAGTTTCAACATGTAAGTTTATGGGGGCATACTCCGCATTATGTAACTTCAAGTACAAATCCTAATGTGACACTTGCTTTATTAAACAGAGTTATGAATTTAGGGGAATTTGAACTTGATGTCCAGCAATTTAGTGAAGAAGGAAACAGATTTATCGATAGGGTGAACGGAGCGGTTGAAATTCAGGGTGAAATAAAATCTTACGTTCAAAAATTGGAGCAAGTATATGATTTAGATATAGGGACTACATCAGATATACCTAGCTCAGAAACAATGATAGAAGAATTGGAAAAATTTCTCAAAAACCAAATGGCCAAAGATGATTAAATAAAGAAGAAACAGAAAACTCTAATTGTTAATGTTTAAAATTGAATTGTTAGACGGGATAGGTATAGGTATGGGAGTTACTCCAATAAGTTCATTTAAATTAATTGTTTTCTCTTTTGGTGCTATCCCAAAGTGTGGTTGGATTTGAGTTGCTAAGATAGATATTTCCACCGACTTTTTTAATTTTTTGCTCTGTACTACACCCAAAATAATTCTAGCTTGTGGATTGACATTTTGTTTTAACGAAGAAGTGATCAATTGAATCTGTTCTAATGTAAGATCATTTCCACCTTTTATGTTTACTAATAATCCTTCAGCATTTTTAATTGGGGTTTCTGTACTGTTTTGACTTAAAGCATTTGCCAAAGCATTTTTGGCAGCGTCTCTCCCTTTTGCTTTTCCAGTAGACATATATGAAAAACCTCCTTTCGTCAGAATAGATTTAACATCAGCAAAATCTACATTTATTAAACCAGGTAATGTAATGATTTCAGAGATAGACTCTACTCCACTTTGCAATACCTCGTCTGCTTTTAAAAATGCATGTTCCAACTTGTTTGTAAAACTTTGGTTTTGTAAAAGTTGATCGTTTTCAATTACTACCGTGGTGTGTGCTTTCCTGGAAACTGCATCCAATCCATTTAATGCGTTTTTATACCTGAAATCACCTTCAAAAGTAAATGGTAGAGTCATTACTGCTACCACTAATGCACCCTGTTTTCTTCCTATCTCAGCTATGGTCGGACTGGCACCCGTTCCGGTGCCCCCTCCTAATCCAGATACTACGAACAGTAAATCTGTATCTTTCAAAAGATCTTCTACTTGTTCTCTACTTTCCTTGATAGCTCTACTACCCGTTATTGGGTCACCGCCCGAACCCATTCCAGATGTGCAATCTGGGCCAATTGCAAATGTTCGTACTGGGTTTTTGATTTGTCCTAATGCTTGTACGTCTGTATTGAATCCAATTATTTCTATATTTGGGTCAGCGGTTGATATTCTGTTTATAGCGTTACCACCTGCTCCTCCAACTCCAATGATTTTA
>CAYRIG010000105.1:0-6021 GCA_964424315.1 uncultured Dehalococcoidia bacterium
GGAGATGCTGGGTGTCTTCCAACTTCATATCCTGGTTATCAACCATTCACCGAATCCAACAACGAAAAATTCAAAAATGCTTGGCAGGCACCTAATTTGCCGATTTTGAACGGCCTTGTGGTTACAGATATGATAGAAGAAGCACATAAAGGCGCTTTAAAAGCTATGTACATAACCGGAGAAAACCCTCTATTGAGTGAACCTAATCTCACTGAAGCACGCAAAGCCCTTATGAATCTAAAGTTTTTAGTGGTACAAGATATATTTTTACATGAAACAGCGGAAATTGCTGATGTAGTATTGCCTGCTACTACTTTTGCAGAAAAAACAGGTACGTTCACTAACAGTGAAAGAAGAGTACAAATGGTGAATAAAATTATAGACCCGATTGGAAATACAAAACCAGATTGGGAAATAATTTGCGAGGTAGCAAAAAATATATCAAAGAAATTGGGGCTGAATTTGGAAAAACAATTCGAGTACAGTAACGCCTCTGAAATATGGGATGAAATGTCTGATTTAACTCCAATAATGAAAGGAATTAATCATCAAAGATTAAAACAAGAAGGAGGAATCCAGTGGCCTTGTCCAGATACAAATCATCCTGGAACAAGATTCTTGTATGCAGATAGTTTCCAAAGAGGAGAAAGAGCAAAATTTGTAGGGTTCAAGCAGGGTCCTCCTGCAGAAGAAATGCCAAGCAAAAGATTTCCTTTAATCTTAAACACAGGAAGAATTTTGTACCATTGGCACGGAGGTACGATTACAAAAAGATCAGAAGAATTATTAAAAAGATCGCCAGAGTTGGAAATCAACATCAATCCTAATGATGGAAGCAAATATTCAATTAATGATGGAGAAGTTGCAAGGATTATTTCCAAAAGAGGTAAGTTAGAAGGTAAAATAGTCTTCTCAGATAAAATGAAATCTGGAGAAATTTTCATACCATTTGTAAAACTAAACAAATTTGCAGCAAATTTTTTGACAAACTCCGCATATGATCCTACTTCTAAAATACCTGAATATAAGGTATGTGCTGTCAGAATAGAGAACGTTAATTAAAGCGAAGGATTAAATATGACTACGATATCGCAAATACCTAAACCAGAAGCTGATAAATTCAAAACAGGAAGAAAACTTTTACTCGTTCCTCTGTACCCATTGCCTTACCATACTTCAACAGAAGGAGAAAAAATCATACAAAAATACTGGTCACAAACAACAGCACAAATTGGAACTCTACAAAAACAATTAGGTGAAATAAACAACATATATCATGAAAGTATTTTTGATAAAGAGGAGCAAGCATTTAATTTAATTAAATCCACTAATGCAAAAGGTGAATTTTTGATAAAACAACTCATTGAAAATTCGGCTTCCTTACAAATCACAGAAGATAAAAATTTAGTATTAGAAAATTCAGACTGGCAAAGGTGCATTACAGTAGGATTGATGAGTGAAAAAGTATTTAACAGGGCAATAGAAGAATATCAAAATTCTTTAGACGCAAGATATCAATTTATATCTGAACAAATAGACAACACTCTAAAAGAAAATCAAATTGGTATATTGTTCGTCAGAGAAGATCATAAAATACAATTCTCTAAGGACATACAAATATTTTTCGTAGCTCCACCTGGCCTTGATGAATTAAAAAAATGGTTAGAGAAAACAATGTCAGAACAGCAGATGCCGGCTCAAGACTCTAAACCTGATGAAAATCCTGAAGAACCTATAATAATGGGGTAATTAAAGCTCTTCAAAAAAATTTGTCAATTTATCTTATTGAGGTTGATTGTTGGCATCCATAAGCTGATTAATCTGCAACAATAATTGGTCACGATCAATACCTAATATTACGGCCATATCTAAATCCTTTTCCAACAAATCAAGATTACCAATTAATGCATGAGCAACAGCTCTGTTGGCAAACGCTAATCCAAATTCAGGGTCTAGATTTATAGCCGTATTTAAATCAAGAATAGCTTGCTCAATCAATCCGGCATTTAGAAAAACGGCAGCTCTATTGTTATAACTGTCCGCCAAATTTGGATTCAACTCCATAGCTTTAGCAAAGCTATCCAGTGCAAGTTGTATATCCCCTGAATAATATTGGGCCAAACCCAATCCATTATGTACAGAAGAAGATTCGGGATTTATCTCTAGCAATTTAACATAATCTATTATAGCAAGGTCGTATTGTTGAGTTTGAAAGTAAATTTCTGCCCTATTCAAATATGCATCCTCGAATAATGGGGCAAGCGATAATGCTTCACCATAATCTCTAATCGCTAAATCAATTTGTCCTAATTGAACATATGCGTTGGCTCTAAGAAAAAACACATCAGGCATTTGAGAATTTAAATCCAATATAGAGTCATAATCCTTTATGGCAAAATCATATTTACTTGAAAGTTCAAATGCTCTCGCTCTATTTTGATAATAGTTAATTTTTTTAGGGTCTATTTCAATTGCCCGACTAAATTCAGATGTCGCACTTATATAATCTTCATTGGCGGCAAGAGCTACTCCTTTATTAGCATATGCTGCCGCATTATCACCATCAAACTTTATTGCTTTTTCAAAATATTGAATAGCGTTACTATATTCGTACAAGGCTAAATAAGTAATCCCGATGTTGTAATAAGCTTCTGATGATTCGGGGTTCAAATCTAATGCTGATTCAAATTGTTTAATAGCATTATCAGCCTGTCCCAAAGATCCCAGTACCTTTCCTTTTATAATGTAAAAAGAAGGATCATCATTTTTTTCTGAAATCGCTAAATCTAAATCTGTTAATGCTGCATTAAAATCACCTTTAAATGCCTGAATTTCAGCACGAGCGGAAAGGGCTCTGGAATTTTTTGGTTCAATTTTTATTGCTTCTGAATAATCTTTAAACGCTTGTTCAATGTTATTTAACTTATAGTTTGCAATCCCTCTATCCACATGCACAGGCGCATATTCTTTGTTTAAATCTATAGATTTATCAAAGTGGGTTATAGCTTCTTCCCATGATTCTTGTTCTAGAAGGCCAATTCCAATCGTATGTTCCTTTTTATACTCAGGCTCTCCAATACAACTTAAAGGAGCCAAAATGAATACTGCACAGGCTATAACCACCCAAAATGACAGGTGATTTATTTTGATTAATTTAGAAATATTTTCATTGATCATCATTTAACCTATTTATCCATTCCCCTAAATCTTGAATTGATTGCATTGATAATTCATGTCCCATTGGGTATTGGTGAAATTCCGGTGAATAACCATAATCCCCTAAGAACGAAACGATCTTATTCGCATTACTAAAAGGAACTAAAGAATCAAACTCACCGTGAGAAATAAAAACTGATTGATCATTATTGGAATCAATATTAGAAGACAAATAAGGCTCACCTAACAACATTCCGCTTAACATAAAAACACCTTTAAAAATATCCGGCCTGACAAATCCCATTGATGCAGACATCATAGCACCTTGAGAAAATCCTCCTAAAATCACGTTCGGTAATTTTATTTTGTAATATTCTATTAGCATGTCTATAGTTACCATTAGTTTGTCTGCTGAATCCATCATTGATTCTGGCATTTCCTGTGGATCCATTGTTGGCGGGAATATCCACGCATAACCATATAATTGATACGACAATTGAAACTCGAATGGAGCATTTGGGAATACAAAAATAGAATTATTACCACCTATATTTTCAGCAAGAGAAACCAAATCTTTCATATTGGCTCCATACCCATGTAATATGATTATTAAATTGGCACTGGTATCCTCTGCTATGCTTTCGGGTTCAACAATAATAGTTTTTAATTCGCCTATTAATTTTTCTTTTATGTTCAAAATTCCAAATCCAACCTATATAATTTAAGAAAGTCGCACAAATAATTATAACAATTACAAATTAAACTATATCATTGAAAAACAACGAATTTAACATTACGAGCGATTGTCTTCATGACACTCAAGAAATAGGTGGTTTCCTTGGAAATTCTTCGGAGTCAGGATTCAACTATTTTTTGACAGGAAATCTTGGATCGGGCAAAACTTGTTTAACTCAAGGGATATTGAAAGGTTTAGGTTATGATGGATATGTTCATAGCCCTACCTTTGTTTTAATGACGGAATATGAATGCAGGCTCCCTATCTACCACATAGACTTATATCGACTTACAGATCAGGGACAAATAGATGACTTAATGCTAGATGAACAGTTAGAAAGCGGGGAAAATGTAAACATAATCGAATGGGCAAATAAATCAGCTTACTTAAATAATATTCCGCATATCAAAATTGATTTAAAATCTACAAAACATAATAGCCGCATATTGAATATCTCAACAGATTTCAAGATGTATTACGAGGTTATAAATTCTATGCAACATTTGGAATTGGAATGCAAGGGTAAATGTGAATAATGCAGTTATCAATCGACACATCTACTCGTAACGCTTCAGTAGGATTATTCAAAAAGGGTCAAATCTTACAGGAAATCAATTGGTTTTCTCAGAAAAATCATTCTGTTGAACTTTTGCCAAACATAAAACATCTATTCGACGAGTCAGGGGAAATACAAGGAAACTTAAAGTCGGTTTTCGTTGTTAATGGTCCAGGGTCGTTTAGTGCAATACGGGTAGGAGTAAGTGTTGCTAAAGCTATGTCATCAAGTTTAAACATCCCACTAGTAGCTATAAATAGCTTACAAGTAGAATTTGAACCGTTTAAATCTCAGAATGGAAGTTGTTGGGCAATAATACCAGCAGGTAAACTAAAATATTACGTCGGAATATTTCCTAAATCTGATTACAACATTAATAAAACACCTGAGATGAACGTAATGAACCATCAAGAATTAATTGACAAAATACCTAATAACACATCAATATGCGGAGAAGCTGCCTTTGATATATATTCTGACCCCACAGCGACAGAAAAACAAATTCAAATTTTGTCTTCAACTCGACCAACCCGCAAATGCATCTCTATATATAACTTGGCCAATAAAAAATTATGCGACAATTTGGTTGATAATCCATTAACACTAGAACCAATTTATTTGAGATCATCTCAAATAGCAAATGCAAATAAAAATTTACATTGAAACGGAGGTACTTGTTCATTGAATAAAAGTTTAGTATTAATTAAGCCGGATGGTGTGCAAAGATTAATGATTGGAAAAATAATTTCATTAATAGAAGAACGCGGATTGAAAATCACTGGATTAAAAATGTTGAAAATGGACGATGATTTGGCTTTAAAACATTATTCAGCACACGTTGATAAAGCATTTTTCAAAGAATTGAAAGGATTTATGACCTCCTCTCCATTAGTTGCAATATGTGTTGAAGGAACGAATGCTGTAACACTTATGCGCTCAATGATGGGAGCAACAAATCCTTTAGAGGCAGCGCCCGGCACAATTAGAGGGGATTATGGTATAACTGTGGGAATGAATTTAATCCATGGTTCTGATTCTCCCGAAGCCGCTGAAAAAGAAATAAATCTGTTTTTCTCTGAATCTGAATTGTCAGACTATTCAAGAAATATTGACACATGGATAAGTGAATAATAAACAGACAAGTACCTCCACCCAACGGCCGCCGCCCACATACTTATTCAGTTAAAATATTCTTACCAACTCTTTAGCTTGCGGCCAAGCTGCTTCGAGTAAATAATAATCTCGCTTTTCAGGACTAAATATATGCACAATAAAGTCACCAAAATCTAGTAGAATCCAACCGTCATTTGGATGACCTTCTTTATGATTAACTCTAACACCTAGAGACTTAAGTCCCATTGACATTTGTTCCATTAAAGCTTTGATTTGTCTACTCGATTCCGCAGTCAATATCACAAAATAATCCGTCATAGAACTAATACCACGAATATCAAGCGAGACAATATTCGTTGCCCTACCATCCTCAGCAATATCCACAGCTTTATGCACGTATTCAACAGTCATTCTACAACCGTACTATTTAATCTTAAATTTAACAAGCCTGCCCTATTTT
>CAYRIG010000106.1:0-5983 GCA_964424315.1 uncultured Dehalococcoidia bacterium
AAAAAACAATTGCTTGGTTTCTTGTAATCACCAGTTTAATTTGATTATTTGTCACAAATTGCGAATCACAATCCAAAAAACCAAGAAAGTAACACTATCGAATTAAAAAGTGCTAACATCACAAGAATCATCAATAATCTAGAGGATCGAACTCCTATCATTGTAGATTCATAAAATATCAAATTTAACAAAGGACACAAAATTGAAATCTACTTCAAAACAAATTCTAAAACAACTTGGTTTAGGGAAAGCTATCTCACAGATTTGTCAGGATGAAAATATCACAAGGACACAATTCGATTCCTGGTGGAAATCAGAAACAAAATCAAGAATCCCTTTAACTAATGGGGATAAAACCTTACTCAAAGAAGGTTCAGCACAAATCTATCGAGACAAGTGGGGGGTTCCTCATATTTATGGGTCAGATACGAAGTCTCTTTTTTTCGCATATGGATATGCAATGGCACAGGACAGATTATGGCAAATGGATTATTTCAAAAGAAGAGCTCTAGGTAGACTTTCAGAAATTCTAGGTCCTAATGAAATAGAACAAGATACAGTATCTAAAACAGTTGGGCTGGAAACCATTGCTGAAAATGAAATAAATAATTTGCCCGAAGAAACCCTTATCAAATTAGATGCATTCTCAGATGGAATAAATTCTCTTATACAACAAAGTGATTTATTACCAATTGAATTCGATATTCTAGATTACAAACCAGAAAAATGGACACCTAAAGACTCTATAGCGATTTTAGCAGAGTTCAGATGGTATTTAACTGGAAGGCTGCCAGTAATAGCAATTCCAGAATTTGCACAACGTACTCTTCAAAACGAAGACTTGTATCAAGAATTTATAACCGGAGAAGCTGAAAATGAAAGTATTGTACCAGAAAGATACTATCAAAAAGACACTAGTACCACAAAAAACAGAGGGGGAGTTGTTAGCGAACCAAATGAAGGACAAGGCAGTAACAACTGGGTAATCAACGCTAGTAAATCTCAAAATGATGCTCCAATGGTAGCTAGCGATCCTCACATAGCGTTCACCTCTCCTAATTGTTGGTATGAAGCACATTTTTTAGGTGCTGGATTTAATGCGGCCGGAGCCGGTTACGTTGGATTCCCTGGGATAATTTTTGGCAGAAATGAAAATATCGCATGGGGGGTTACTAATAACATATGTGCACAAAGAGATCTTTATAAAGAAACAGCAGACAAAAACAATCCGAATTTATTCTTATACGATGGAAAATGGGAAAAAGCAAAAGCAAAAGAAGTTTCAATAAAGGTGAAAAATGATAAAGATCATCTTATCAATTTAATAACTACAAGAAACGGTCCCATAGTTGACCATTTACTTCCCAGTCCTCTAAAAAGTTTAGGTCCAGTTTCCCTCAAATGGGTAGGTTTTAATTTCAGTGACGAACTAACCTGCCTCCTTGAGTTAAATAAATCAAAAAACTGTAAAGAGGGAATAAGTTCTTTGGAAAATTGGGAGGTTCCAACATGGAGCTTTGTAATAGGCGACAATAAAGGAGACATATGCTATCAAAGTACTGGCAGTATTCCAATAAGGAATAATTGGAATAGACGGTTTAGGGATGGTTCAGACCCTGAAAATTCTTGGCAAACCTTCATACCAAAAAAAGATATGCCTTCAATTTATAACCCATCAGAAGGCTATGCAAGGTCAGCTAATAACAGACTTGCTCCAGAAGATTTCCCTCATCCATTATCGGGAGTTTGGAATAGTGGCTACAGAGCTCTTCGTATAAGACAAATGCTTGAATCAAAATCTAATTTTACTAGAGAAGATTTTGCCAAGATGCAATTAGATGTCACATCAATGAGGGCAGTTGAAGTACTACCGCACCTGATAAAATCTCTTGAACTTTCATCTGAGCAGAAAATATCAGATGCTAAAAGTTATTTAAAGAATTGGAACGCAGAAATGACCACTGACTCAGTAGCAGCATCTATCTTCGAGATATTTTTTGCAACATGGTGTGAATTGGTAGCTGCAGAACGATTCTCTAAAAATTCATTACCTTTGATATCTCAAGCAATCTCAGGCTTATCAGTAAAGCTCCTTAGAGAAGACCAACATGGCTGGTTTAAGAACGATGATAGACAAAACGCAATTATACAAGCGATGAATTCAACAATATCCAAATTAACCGACCAAATTGGTCCAAATATGAGTGAATGGTATTGGGGGGAAATCCATAAAATCAATCTTCCTCACAAACTATCTACCATAGGAGACCTAGACAAATTACTAGACACGGGAGGAGAGCCTATAAGCGGCAATGGGATAACGGTTTGTAATACAGGTTACGACCCCAATTATCTTGCATCTATTGGAGCCAACTGGCGACATAACGCTGACTTGAGTGAGACACCTAGCGGAATATGGGCAATTGATTCATGTGGACAATCTGGACACCCCGGCAGTCCACATTACGGCGACCAACTGACTAATTGGATTAAAGGTAACCATCATTTCTTACCTTTAGATTTAGAACAAGTGAAATCTAACACTGTCAATACATTGCAGATAACATCAAAATAAACTCATATAGGATTTAACATGAAATCTGAACTGTTCAAACAAGGACGAGAAAAGGGAGCCCAATACCTCTTAAACCAGTTTTCTAATGACGGTCAGTTTGGCGATCCTGAGGCAGGAGTAACAGATTATTATAAAGTACCTTCTGCATTCCAAGTATCTGGAAAAACTCAATCAGCTAACCTACTAATTGACTGGATAAGAAAAAATGGATTTAAATCTGACGGAGATTTCGGACCAAGACCGGCGGGTGATGATCTATATTATTATTTATACTTCAATAGCTGGGTTATTATCGGAGCTCAAAGACTTGGACAATTTGATTTATCTCAAAAGGGCATGGAATATCTTAGTCATTTCTGGGATTCTCAAAGCGGCGGGTTTTATTCAAGTGTGACTAATGCTTCATCTACAACCAAACAAGATCTGTGGGTAACCAGCGGATGTGGACAAGCTGCTCTTTATACGGGCCATATGGATATTGCAATAGGAGTTGGTAATTGGATGAAAAGAATGATGGAACTTCAACCCGATTACCCTAAAAAACTATATACAGTCTACAGCAGATCCAAAGGATTACATACAGATATAGATGAAAAAGATCCAATACGTTATGTGCTAATAAATGCTACTGAAGGTGACCAGTATTTTTTTCATCCAGGTATTGCTGCTGGATTCCTAGCGAGACTATACCAAGCAACATTAGACCAACAGTGGCTTGACCTCAGCATGGAATACATGAAATTTGCCGAAACCGCGTCAGATCATTTACTCAACCTTTTACGAGCAGGTAAAGTGGCATGGGCAGCTTCTGTACTTTACACCTTGACTTCGAAAGAAGTTTACAAGAATCTAGCTGAAAAAATCGGCTCAAATATTCTTGCTCAACAAGCAAGCGATGGGGGTTGGCATTCAGTAGGAGAACCGATGCTAAGGAATGATGCTACAGCTGAAATGGTTGTATGGCTTGATGAAATCTATCAAGCAACCCGAGAATAAATACTTAAAACCAATTAATTATTCATCCTTTTTCAACTAACATCCTGACCTGTTCAAAATTCTCGGTAACCCACCTATATAGATTTATCAAATCGTTTCCCATACAGAAGTGCTTGACTCCTAGTTCCATATATTGAGCAACCTGTTCAGGAGAGCCTATACTGGGTCTAGGAGTAACTCCCATTTCAATTGCAATCTTAATGACTTCTAACTCAACCTTCTTTACTTCTTTAGGATTTGTCCTAACAAACCCAGGCTTACCTAAACTCATAGAGTAGTCATTCCCACCAAAAACAATCATATCCACACCGGAGACAGATAGAATTTCTCTTAAATTTTCGATTGCTCCTTTTTTTTCAATCATTAATGCGATTACGCTATCATTCAAATATTTCACATATTCTTTAGTTCCACTTTCTAATCCGTAAGATGAAAATCTCCTATCGGCTGAGCTGAAATTACCCAGTTCAGAATTGCCATCAGGCCTAACCGATGCAACACATTTCTCAGCATCGCTTACACTTTTAGTATCGGTGAAAAGGATATTTTGAAATCCAGAACCAAGAGCTCTACTCGCTGTAAAACCTTGATTTTCTTTATCTATTTTAATCATTGAGGTCATTCCGTATAACTCTGTCATTCTAGCTAAATTATCAAGTGAATGGAGGCTATATGGCATATATTCTGCTTCAAATTCTATATAGTCAACCAAACCAGTTTTCCCTATTATTTCAACAACGTCGGGAGAATCAACTGTAACATTCATACCAAAACTAGGCTTATCTTCATCAATCAATTCGCGTAACTTATTGTTTCTCACTAATAACTCCTTCCTATTTGTCTCGAATAATCATTTTATGCATTTGTATTGTAAACATCACAACTTATTTAGATACTGTTTCACAAAATCCATTTTTACTAATTTACTATATGCATCCTGTAATTCTAGAGTAACTGTACCCGGCATATTTTGAGATTTAACTCGCAATCCATTAATCGATGATACTGGACAAATACAGAAACTAGTAGAAGTAACGAATATCTCATCCGCTATATAAGCATCGAATATATCTAGATCAGTTTCTCTAATTTCATAACCTAAATTAGTTGCCAACTCTATTGTGACTTGCCTGCTTATTCCCGCTAACACAAATTGCTCTCTAGGAGTATAAATAACTCCTTTATTAACTAAAAATATATTGGCTCCATGCCCTTCACACAAATTACCATTAATATCCAATAACAAAGCTAACGCCTTTGAGTCTTGAGATTGAACTTCCAATTCTGCTTGTATTAAGTTTATATAGTTATGCATTTTAGCTCTGGGGCTCAATGACTCAGGAGCAGTACGCCGAATAGATGAAGTTATCATTTTAATCCCGTCTCTATAATATTCAGCTCGCTCTTCAAGAGGCAGAGGGAAACATTCAATTACAATCGTAGGCTTCATACCTCCTGGCAAACCTCTGACTCCCCTACTCATCCTCTGTGATACCCAGTAATCATCACCTTCCGGTAATATTTCAAGATTCATATTTAAGACTTTCAAGGTAATTTCTTTCATTTGTGATTTGTCTATAGAAGGGTCAATTCGCATGTATCTTAAAGACTCGTAAAATCTGTCAAGATGTTGTTCTAGCCTAAATATCTCACCATTAAATGTACGTGTAGTATCAAAAACAGCATCTCCGTATAAAAAACCTCTATCGTTTATAGACACAGTTGCTTGGCTCTCAGGTAATATTTCACCATTGACATAAGCTACTCTTTCAGTTGACATTTATCTCTCCTAATGCATCCAATATCAAAAATGTATTTGTATCCAACCCCACATACCATTACGGACTACAAGTATATACATTTTTTTATTTAAAACAATGCACCCAACTATTTAATTGAAATCCATTCGAACAGCAAAGGATTATTAATCCAATTAACATATAAACGTAGATTCTCTTACAATTATTAATTGCATGCCTTAAATCAAATAAATCTAGTTTTCTATGAGAGGACAATAAGATACAATTACCAACCAATCAAATACTAAACTATTTTACGTATTACCAATATAGAAAAGCAGGAGTAGAACATGGACAGAAAACAGGTAGGAAAATCTGATGTGGAAATTAGTGGGATTGGTTTAGGAACCACAACTTTTGGGCGGGAGATAGACCAAGATACAGCTTTTGAAATCATGGACTACGCAGTCGAAAAAGGTATCACCTTTTTCGATACCGCAGAAGCCTATGGCGGTGGTAATTCCTATGAGGGTAGAAAACAGGCAGACGGTACTACCGATGTAAGAGAAAAAAGTACTGAAATGAGTTCGTCAGAACTTATAATAGGACGATGGATGAAATCTAGGGGTTCAAGAAAAGATATAGAGCTATGTACTAAAATAAGCGGTGGAAA
>CAYRIG010000107.1:0-5977 GCA_964424315.1 uncultured Dehalococcoidia bacterium
CTTTTTATAACTATTCAATTATAGTAAGAATCGTTTCAAGTATTTGGACTAATATTGACCCAGAATTGGAACGCGCCGGATCAATTCTGGGTGCAAATAAATTTCAAGTCTTTACCAAAATCACGCTGCCTGTGCTTCTTCCTGCAATTATTTCGTCTGCTTTACTTGCGTTTACTTTTTCTTTTTCAAGTTTTGGCGTTATTCTTGTATTGGCAGGTCCAAAATTTGCAACAATTGAAGTATCAATTTACCAATTAGCTGTGAAACTAATGGACCTACCATCAGCTTCTACTCTTTGTATAATACAGATAATATTCACTTACTCATTTATGATCTTATATTCTAATCTGCAAAACAGATACTCAAACTGGATAAACATAAGACCTAGTAAAAACACTTACAAACCCAAAAAAACCAAAAGGGATAAAGTTTTTATAATACTAGGAGTTATTTATATATTAATATTGATATCTCCATTGATCGCACTGATTGCCCGAACTCTATCTTTCGAAATTGGAAATACTCAATCTCACGTTTCAGAACTTTTCTCAAATCAAAAGGGGTCATATTTTTACTTGAACCCAATTGCCACTATAATTAATTCATTCAAATTTGCACTGGGCACACTTTTCATATCCATAATATTAGGTACAATAAGCTCTTATTTGGTTGCAAATAGAACTAATAGGGCAAAAAACCACTTAATAGATGCTCTACTGATGTTACCTTTGGGAGTTTCGTCAATTGCATTAGGTTTGGGATATATATTGGCATGGAATACTCCACCATTCGATCTTCGTGGTTCATGGATAATCATAATAATTGCACATTCTTTAATTGCATATCCTTTCGTCATGAGATCAGTACTTCCTGCAATTCAACAAATTAACCCGAATCTTAGAGAAGTGGCAACACTACTAGGAAGTTCAACTAAAAAAGTTTTCTACAAGATTGACCTACCCTTAATAACCCCTTCTCTAATTGTAGGATCCACCTTTGCTTTCGCTATATCTATAGGAGAATTTGGTGCTTCTCTGCTACTTGTGAAACCTGAATTTACTACCATGCCGGTAGCAATATATAGATTCCTTGGATTACCAGGGGATGAAAACCTGAAAAATGCTCTAGTCATGAGTTCAATATTAATGTGCACTGTCATTATCGGATTTATATGCATTGAAAAATTACGCTACAAAAATATAGGAACATTTTAATGTCTCAATTAACGATAACTGATTTGACTAAATCATTTAACGACGATAATGTCGTTGATTCGGTATCCTTTTCTGTAGAAAAAGGTGAAATCGTTTGTTTGTTAGGACCTAGTGGTTGTGGAAAAACTACTTTATTAAGAATGATAGCAGGCCTAGAACAATTCGATTCAGGTAAAATCATATTTGAAAATAACGATTTATCAAAAACACCCGCTTCAAAAAGAAATTTCGGACTGATGTTTCAAAATCTATCACTTTTCCCACACATGAATGTATTTGAAAATATTGCATTTGGGTTAAAAATGAAAAATCTTTCTAATCAACATATCGATACTCAAGTATCAAATCTATTGGGTATGGTTGGATTGAAAGATTACTCAAAAAGAGATGTTAATGAACTTTCAGGAGGGCAACAACAGAGAATAGCATTAGCAAGAGCGATTGCCCCATCCCCAACACTTTTGATGTTAGACGAGCCTCTTGGCTCTTTAGATAGTAATTTACGAAATTCATTACAAATACAAATACGGGATATCGTAAAAAAGATAGGCGTGACATCCATATACGTCACCCACGACCGAAATGAAGCACTATCAATTGCAGACAAAATAGTGCTAATGAACAATGGTAAAATAATTCAAATCGGGACTCCTAATGAAGTTTTTCAATCTCCAGTAAATATTTTTGCCGCAGAATTTTTAGGCCACCAAAACATCATTCCTGGACAATTGCAATCTGATTCAAATAACATTTCATTTGATTGTGGATTTGGGAAAGTGATTTTATCGAACAAAATCACATATGATCTTGCCGCTAATTCAATCATTATTGATACTAGAGGAATTTCTGTATTAACAAAAGTTGAAGCGGACAATATTGAGTCGACTGACAATTTATATGAATGCACAATTATAGGAAAATCTTTTAAAGAAAGGGCATACGAATTTAAAATCCAAGTAAATTCTCAAATTCTTATTGCATCGTTTCAACCTAATTATTGGGGGGAAACACCAGTTTTGGATATTGGCCAAAAAGCATATGCAAAAATAAATTCCGAATTTATTTACGGATTCTAAATAAATATATTTAGTATAGGAGAATAAATTTCCTCATGACTTTAATATTAAATGAATCTGACATCATCTCACTTTTCCCAATGGAAGACGCTATCAAAGCATCTGATTTAGCTTTCAAACTGCAAGCAGGCACTCAATCTGTAAATCATCCAAGAATAAGAATCTCGAATAAAAATCAATTTTTCAACTATATGACAGCATCATCTCCAGAACTTGGATTTTATTGCATGAAAACCTATTCGATTCACAAAAACACATCGCCAACTTTCTATGTGTATTTGTATGATTACAGTAACGGGGATTTACTGTCTATAATGAACGCTTCCTCATTAGGTCAAATAAGAACTGGTGCAGCATCGGGAATCGCAACTAAATATCTGTCAAAACAAAATTCAACAAATCTGGGTATCATAGGCACTGGCTATCAAGCTAAAACACAAGCGCAAGCTATTGCAGCTATACGCCCAATAACATTGACAAAAGTCTATAGCAGATCCTTGGAAAATCGAACACGCTTCGCAAAGTGGCTAGAACAAAATCTTAATATCGAATGTATTCCTGTTACTTCACCAGAAGACTGTATTGAAAAATCAGACATAATCACAACTATTACCACTTCTAAAAATCCAGTTTTCAGAGGTAGTCAAATAACACCAGGGACACATATAAATGCAGCTGGCGGCAATCACTATATGCGTAGAGAATTGGATGATGATACTATACTCAATAGTGACCTTATAACAACTGATGATATCAATCAGGCACGTGTTGAATGTGGTGACCTAATTAATCCAATCGATAGAGGTTTATTACGTTGGCACCATATTCACCAATTAAGCGAAATAGTTTCTGGCTTGAAAATTGGTAGAAGAAATAACAATCAAATCACCTTATATGAATCGCAGGGACTAGCTATACAAGATTTAACTGCAGCTGCTCACATATATTCAAAAGCTATTCAAAATAAAATTGGAACAACCGTAGATATTGAAACATATAATTAATAGCTATTTATGACTATAATTTTATTCCACCTAAACTTATTTCCCTTAACGTTTCCACGTATAATTCATGTTCAACTATTAAAACTCTGTCTCTAAGGGAAGATGGGGTGTCATTTTCTCTAATTTGTACCTCGGCTTGTGCTAAGATCGTACCTCGATCATACTCTCCTTCAACCTTGTGAATTGTCACCCCAGTTTTGTCCTCTCCAGCTTCCAAAACAGATTCATGTACTTTTATGCCGTACATACCTTTACCGCCAAACTTTGGAAGTAGCGATGGGTGAACGTTTACTATTCTATTTTCAAAAGTACTCATTATCGATTCGCCCAATCTTTTCATATATCCAGCGAGGACAATCAAATCAACTTCATATCGTAATAACTTTTGAGTGATTTGGTAATCTACTTCATTAGCATCATCATATAAAGATTTACTGATATGAAAATATGGAATACCTTCATTCTTCGCTCGCTTCAACGCTCCAGATTTTGAATTGTTGCTTATTACAACTACGGGAGTTGCAATTATGATTTCTGCCTTGCAAGCATCCACGATTGCCTGCAAATTAGATCCTCCATGGGAAGCTAAGATGCCTATATTTAATTTCCGCATATTAATTTGCTCTGATTCATATAGTTTATTCTAACCTACTCAACTAGTATATATTTCATATTGAAACTTGGTTAAGGTACTAAACATTGAATGAATTATCTAAAGAATTAAATCCCGAAAAAAAATCAGCAATTGGACTACTCACATCTTTTGCAAATAAAAACGTTCAAGTTTTATGGTCTATTGTAATCGGTCATACTTCTAAGCATTTGTTCAATGGCGGAATACATGCTTTAATATTGCCGAAAATCAAAATTGACTTAGGTTTAAATAAAGCACAATTCGGCGCATTGAACACAGTAGGGTCTTTAAGCCACTCTTCATCAACGATAATCACTGGTGCGTTAGTAGATAGGTACCGCAACCGCGCAAATGTTTTTATAGGTTTATCAATAATGTTGATGGGAATTGCAACTTTTACTGCTAGTTTTATATCAACTTATCAACTTATGCTGCTGGCAATATTATTTATGTCTATTGGACCATCTATGTTCCACCCTCCTGCTCTAGGAGAACTGGCAAGAAGATTTCCTAACAAAAGAGGTCTAGCAGTATCCATGCATGGTTTTGGAGCTAATATCGGTGAAGTCTTGGGCCCAATTACAATAGCTGGATTATTACTAATATTCGTTGATTGGCGCGATATTATGAGAATAAGCATAGTTCCAGCCGCACTTATCAGCATTGGATTATGGATCGTAATTGATAAACCAAAATTAACAGAAGAAACAACTATTTCATCGTTATCAGAGTACTTTAAATCGCTGTTAGAAACTCTTAGAAATAAAACGATGATTGTTTTGATAATAGCAATATCTCTTAAAAGCATAGGAGAAGGAGCTGTCGGTACTTATATTCCACTATACCTAGTTGAAGAATTAGGAATAGACGAAATTAGAATAGGATTACTTTTATCTCTTGCGCAAACTATGGGTATAATATCGCAACCTATAATGGGCAACCTTTCCGATACTAAGGGAAGGAAAATAGTGATGCTTATTGGCACAGGCTGTGTAGGTTTATTATCGATTGGACTAGCAGTAATGGCGCATCCTTCAATAGCTTCTATAAACTCTTCATTCGTCGTAATAGGTCTGTGGGCAATTATTATAGGTAAAGGTGCATTTACTTTTTCTCTACACCATATTTATCTAGCAGCTGCATTAGATGTTTCCGCTGCTAAAACACAATCATCAATAGTTGCAATAATGTATGGTTCAGGAATAATCAGTACCTTCTCACCTTATTTAGCAGGATTAATGGCAGATAAATATGGTTTCTACGCCGCATTTCTTTTGGGTGGAATAATACTAATTGCAGCAGCATTTGTACTATTATTTTTTAAAACAACTAAACAGCAGATTAACAGCCAAACACACTAACATTCACTCTGACGATTTCAATTGATAGTAATTATCGATTTTTGTACAGGTGTCGTTACCTTAGCACCTTTTTCAGTTATATAAATATCTATTTCTGATCTTACACCAAATTCAGGTAAATATATGCCCGGCTCCACTGTAAGACCAATTCCAGGAATTATTTCCCTTTTGTCCACAGTTTCCAAATTGTCTAAATTGACTCCACTAGCGTGTACCTCTGATCCGATACTATGACCTAAACGGTGAGTAAAATACTCGCCATAACCAAATCTATTTATATAATCACGAGCAATTTTATCAACTTCCCAACCATGAATGGGAATGCCTTCGTCAAATCTTTTATTTATTTCTGATACTGCAATATCCCTAGCTTTTATTACAACATCAAAAACTTTCTGATTTTCTGAAGGCAAGTTATTTCCAATATACCCAACCCAAGTAATATCGGAAAATGTACTAGTCGTAGTATCGCGTTTGGCCCATAAATCTATCAACACCCAATCACCAAATTTAAATTCACGTCCATCTGAAATTTCCGGGTCAAAATGTGGGTCTGAAGAATGTTCGTTTATAGCTACTACAGGACCCTCATCGTAAAACATTTTGTTATCAATAAATTTTTCTCTTATGAAATCGCGCACATCGATTTCTGTTAAACCTTTGTCGATATTTACGCCAATAAACTCAA
>CAYRIG010000108.1:0-5968 GCA_964424315.1 uncultured Dehalococcoidia bacterium
TAGCTGGTACGTTGGTAAACGATGCTAGCGTCGAATCTTATCTAGAGAAAGGAGTAAAATTCGTAACCACTGCAATAGCCCCTTGGCTTGAAAAAGGAGCTAAAGATTTCTTAGGACGTTGTAATAAATAACTATTTACTATGATTTGGTTAATATCTTGTCTAAATCAAAATACATATCGCGAAATATAAAAGATAAATTTTCTCCGACTGATATAACTGTCTTAGATAAAATCATAGATATCACGTCTGAAAAAAAGATTAAATGTTATTTAGTTGGAGGCGCAGTTAGAGATATTATCTTAGGTAAAACACCCAAAGACCTCGACTTCGTAGTAGACACAAAAGCAGAAAACATATCAAGTGAAATTGCGCTAGAACTCAATGGAGAGGTTTTAAACAATTCAGAATTCGGTACTTCAAAGTTATCTGTTAAAAAGTCTATATACGACATAGCAAATACGCGTAGTGAAACATATGCTCATCCAGGGGCCTTGCCCAAAGTCACGAGAAATTCAATTGACAAAGATCTTTGGAGGAGAGATTTTTCAATTAATTCTGTAGCTATTCAGTTAACTCAAGATGAAGACTGGCAAATTCTCGACCCAACTAAGGGTCTAGCTGATATATCACACGGAACAATCAGGGTACTTCATGACAAAAGTTTTGTAGATGACCCTACAAGAATCTTTCGGGCAGTAAAATACTCAATAAGATTTGGATTTTCAATTGATGAAAAAACCGAAAAGCTAATTGGGAATTGTATAAAATCAAAATATATCAACAAAATTAGCGGGAATCGTATTTTGTCTGAAGTGTCTCAAATATTAGAAGAAGATCATTTTAAAGCAAGTATTCAACAACTTTCTTTATTAGGTATATTATCTTCTATACACCCTAAACTGAAAATAGGGGATGTACTACTAGATAAGCTAAACCAACTTAGCAACGATACAAAAAATGATAAATCAACATTATTGACCCTGCTTTTCTCCGATATAAATTCCGAAGATATTGATGGGATTTGTCAAAGGTTAGATGTAAATCCCAAAAAGGCACAAATTTTGCATGACATCCAAACCATCAAACAAAATACAAAGTTTTTGTCCAAAACTAAAATCATAAATAGCGAATTAATGATGCTATTGGATCAATTAGACATAGAAGCTATATCCTCTTTACAACTCATCAGCAAAAATGAATCATTACGCAATAATTTATCTAATTTCCTAGATGAACTACGTTTTATTAAACCCAAAATAGCAGCAAAAGAAATAATTTCTCTTGGTATTGCTCCTGGTCCACAGATAGGAAATTTGTTAGCTGATATCAGATTTGCCGTGGCAGATGGAATTCTGAAAACAGCAACTGAAGAAAAACAATTTATTCTCGATAAAATGCAATAGCATTTAAATTTAATTTCAGACTTTTGCTCAACCGCTAGAGGGCCCAGAAGTGTTACCGCGTACTGTCATTGATATTGGATCCAATATTTTATTTAGATCCGCCTCTGAAATATCGGCTTTTGATTTTGCTACTTCCATAATAGTCTTTCCGGTTTGTTGCGCTTCTTTAGCGATTAATGCCGCGGCATCATATCCAATATGAGGTACTAGAGTGGTAGCAATTGCTAAGCCATTCTTTACCATATCTGGGCCTTTGGAAGTAGCATATATACCGCTTATGCATTGAGAAGCAAAATTACTCGATACAGAAGACAAAATATCAATAGATTCCAATAAATTATATCCAGCAACCGGCATCATCACATTTATTTCAAAATTCCCTGATTGACCTGCTATAACGATTGTCTGATCATTACCAATCACCTGTGCCGCAACCTGACAAACCGACTCTGGTATTACAGGATTTACCTTTCCAGGCATTATAGAACTACCCGGTTGTACCGCAGGCAAATCGATTTCGCCTATTCCTGCTCTCGGTCCCGAGCCTAACCATCGTATATCATTTGCAATTTTCATCAAACTAACTGCCAAAGTTTTTAGAGAACCGCTACATTCAACTAACGCATCTAATGTACTTTGAGCCTGAAAATGATTATCAGTCTCTTTTATTCGCAGTGACAAAGAATCGCTCAAAACATTACATACTTTATCAGCAAAATCCAAATGTGTATTTATTCCAGTACCTACAGCAGTACCGCCAAGAGCTACCTCTGAAATTCCAACACACGACCGATCGATTCTTTCAATAGATTTATTTATTTGACCAACGTACCCTTCAAAAGATTGACCAAGAGTTATCGGAGTAGCATCTTGTAAGTGAGTCCTGCCAGTTTTTACTACATCCATAAATTCAATCGATTTTTTACCCAACTCGTTTTTCAAAATCTTTAATGAAGGAATCAATTCTGTTTTTATCCCCAGTAAAGCAGATATATGTATGGCCGTAGGAATAACATCGTTTGATGACTGCCCCATGTTAACGTGATCATTAGGATGAACAGGAGTTTTACTTCCAATAGTGCCTCCTAATATTTCAATAGCACGATTGGATATTACTTCATTCGCATTCATATTAGTCGAAGTCCCAGAACCAGTTTGAAATATATCAACAACAAATTGATCATCAAATTTGCCATCTGAAACTTCTTGGGCAGCTGAACTTATGGAAGAAGAAATTTCTTGATTTATTAACCCTAATTCATAATTAACCTTTGCGGCTGCATACTTAATAAGTCCAATCGCCTTTATAAAATTCCTAGGAAACCTTAGGGAACTTATAGGAAAATTTTCTACTGCTCTCATTGTTTGGGCACCATAATATGCATCCAGAGGCACATTAAACTCTCCCATAGAATCTTTTTCAATCCTAAACGACTTATTCGAACTCATCATAATCTCCTAAAAGTGACATTGATAAACTATCATTCACTGTATAAATAAAATTATTTATACAGTCCTAATTTAAATAATAGCGTAAATTCAGTATTGACCCAAATTAATATTAAAATCGGATATTGTTATCTGTAGCATTTATCAACCCCTACCTGATAACATTTTAACGTCAAAATGTTTGTAAACAGAAAAATAATTTGTTGAGAGTAACCCCTACAATGAGAACAATAGATTTTAGAAGCGATACTCAAACTTTACCAAGCCCTAATATGCTTAAAGCAATACAAACAGCAAAACTAGGCGATGATGTAACGCATGAAGACCCTACGGTAAATGACCTTGAAAAATTTGGGGCAGAACTGCTTGGAAAGGAATCTTCTGTATTGGTATCTAGTGGAACCATGGGAAATCTAATTGGTGTCCTCATACATTGTAATCGCGGTGAGGAAGTTATTGCAGGTGCTATGTCTCATATCTGTAGAGGAGAAGCTGGAGGAATTTCTGTATTGGGAGGAGTAGCAATACAACCAATAAACACTGCCCCTGACGGTACTTTGCCTATTGAGGATATTGAAACCGCAATAAAACCCGATGACTATCACTTTCCAATAACTAAATTAATCAGTGTCGAAAATACTCACAACGCAACTGGTGGAAAACCATTAACACCTTCTTATATGAATAAAGTTAAATCAGTAGCACAAAAGCATAGCCTCAAAATACATGTTGATGGGGCAAGATTATTTAACGCTGCAATAGCACTTGAAACTCCTGTGAAAGAATTGGTACAAGATGCTGAAACAGTATCAATTTGTCTTTCAAAAGGTCTAAGCGCTCCGGTAGGCTCACTTTTATGTGGATCTGAAGAAGATATTATAAAAGCCCGAAGAATAAGAAAAATGTTAGGCGGAGGCATGAGGCAAGCAGGTATTATTGCCGCTGCGGGCAAAATTGCTTTAAGTGAAATGGTAGAACGACTTGCAGAAGATCATTCCAACGCACGTAAATTGGCTTTAGGACTTGCTGAAATAAATGGCATAGAAATTGAACCAGAGGAATTACCAACAAATTTAGTGTTTTTCAAAGTTCCTGAAGGTAGATCTAAAGAATTTGCAACTAAATTAGGAGAAAAAGGTATCAGGGTAGGCGAAAGAGAAGATTCAAGATGGAGGCTGGTAACACATTACGGCATAACCTCAGATGATATCGATTACTCCTTACAAGTAATCAATAACGTATTTGATTAATCAATTTCGACAGCGATTACTTAATTTTATATAATGCGAATTTTATTATCGAATCCACGCTTTAGACTTGTATGGCTATCATGGTTACTTGGAACCTTAGTCGGAAATGCTGTCCAAATGACTCAAGGTTGGCTTGCATTAGATTTAACCGACTCAGCTTTTTGGGTTGGTACATTAGCTGGATTCACAGGACTTGTTTTTATTATCTTCTGCACTTTAGGAGGAGTATTAGCTGATAAATTCAGAAGGCTAAAAATATTGTTGCTTGGATATGCGTCTGTTGCTATAGTTTTCTTCTCAATGGCGGTGTTAATTTCTTTAGACTCAATGTCTATAACTCTTCTAATTATTCTTTCAATAGTAATGGCAGCTCTTGAGGCGCTAAAATTACCTTCATACCTATCTGTAATCGCCGATTTAGTGGATAAAGAATCGTTGCTAAAAGCGAACGCTAGCAATTTTATCGCGATAGGTACTTCTGGGATACTAGGTCCTATTATAGCGGGACAATTAATCAAACATTTTGGGATGGACTACGTCTATTATTTTGGAGCTGTAGTTTATATCTTGATTAGCCTCTTATTAGTCAAACTTGCATTTAATTACACTCCACCTAAAACACCAATGAAAGAAACTGTGTTTCAATCAATCAAGAATGGATTTTTATATTTAAAAAATGAAAAACTACTACGATTACTAATTGGCATGATGATTTTAAGTGAAACACTTGGTTGGACCCATATGCCTATGATTTCAGTTGTAGCTAGAGATTTCCTGGGAATGGATTCACAAGGACTTGGAAATCTGATAGGAGCTGGATTTGGAGGCATGTTAATTACTACCGGTATAGTATCACTTACAGGAATTAAAATACGTCCTGACATATTAGCTACTATTGGCTTTATAACATTTGCCACTTGTTTATCGATTTTTGCCGTTAACACACAAATTTGGCTAGGCTTTTTATTATTATCAACTGCTTACGGACTCTACGTTATGTTTGAAACAGTAACTCATACAACTATCCAGTCAACAGTCCCAAGTTATATGAGAGGAAGAGTAGTAAGTATACAAATGACCACTTGGGGATTATCTGCATTAGGAGGATTCCCCTTAGGTATAATTTCAAATCAAATAGGTGCCAACTATGCCATAGCTTCAAGCAACGTATTGTTAGTTATTTCAGGATTAATACTAAGTATTATCCTAATAAATTCAGGTAGACTTAAAAATCTTCCCAATTTACGTAATGAAGATAAACTGGAGACTTAATATCAATTGCCCATCTTTAAATATCCAAGTAATTCACTTGAATTTGTCAGCTCCCCATAATTTTTCAAGCCATTTTTTTACTTCTGTTTCTGAACCCTGGTCAGAAGGGTAATAAAATCCCTTAGAACTTAAGTCTTCAGGAAGATTTAGCATTTCTGCAAAATGATTATCATAATTATGTGAATATTTATAGCCTTCGCCGTAACCCATCTTTTTCATATCGGATGTAACGGCATTTCGCAAATGCATAGGAACTGGTTTACTCCCACTTTTATCCACTTCATTGATTGCCGCATCTATCGCCAATTTAGCACTGTTGCTCTTTGGTCTAGTAGCAAGAAAAATCGTGGCATGAGCCAATGGGAATTTACCTTCAGGCATACCTACAAAACTTACCGCTTGTTGCGTGGCTATCGCCACTGAAATAGCATATGGATCAGCCAAACCTATATCTTCAGATGCTAAAATCACCAATCTGCGAGCTATAAACACAGGATCTTCGCCACCTTGAATCATTCGCGCCAACCAATAAATAGCAGCAACAGGATCTGAACCACGTATCGATTTTATGAATGCAGAGATAATGTCATAG
>CAYRIG010000109.1:0-5895 GCA_964424315.1 uncultured Dehalococcoidia bacterium
AACCCAAGAGACCGATCGGAAAGAGTCAATTCTATAGGTTTATTACCGAGTTGGATACTATTTGAAATAGTACGCTTAATCATTTTCATAACCAAAGCCATGCTGCTTAGGATGGTATGGACTATTGTGGTTATCATAAATCCGTATAATCTTTTGACACAATATGGTGAAGCTGGGGATTTTAATTACCTCCGCTTTATGTTGTATTAGGTAACTCATCCGACATTGACTGGTTTGTGTATAATGTTCTGCAAAATGTTTTGTTTAATTTATTTTAAATACTCGCTTGGTTAATGGAGGGCGTAATGTCGATTTTGAAACATATCACCAATCAACCAGATGTAGCATCTCCATCTGGCTTATACTCCCTTGCAGTCAGAGTTCCCGTAGGTGACTTGATTTTTGTATCAGGTCAGACAGCGAGTGATACCGATGGGAATCTGGTTGGGAAGGGCGACATTGCAATTCAGACTCGTCAAGTATTCAAAAATTTGGGTAACGTCCTAAGTTCAGAAGAAGCAGATTTCAAGAATGTGATTGAATTTACGATTTACATAGTAGGAAATGATTCCGTCAAGCCTTTCCTAGAGACGCGTGCTAAGGTATTTAAAACCATTTATCCTGATGGCTACTATCCTTGTTCTACTTTGGTAAATGTCTCATCTCTTGGGGGCAGTGATGCCATGGTCGAAATCTCCGCCACTGCTATGATTTCCAACAACTAAACACCAATATAAGGAAGGCTAGCTCTTTATTTTAGGCGTACTACATAGATCGATAAATGAACACAATCCCCTTTAATCAGGGTCACTGTCATCTGTTATATCTGAATTTGTGTATAATGTTGGGAAGATTTATCTAGGATTTAACTAACACATGGGTATCAAAGTTCCGATATTGGTCTACCATCACATTTATCCAGATGGGCATTTAGAATTGACCCGGCCTAGTGGAGATAAGGCTACAGGTGTAATTTCCCAATCCGAATTTCTTCGTCAAATGGAGCATATCAAATCAACTGGATGGAAAACTATTTCCACAACACGACTCGTTGACTGGATTGATGGAATTGCAGATATCCCCAATCGATCTTTAGTAATCCATTTTGATAACGGATGGCTTGACTCTTGGACTATTGCGAAACCAATAGTGGAAGCGTATGGATTCACTGCGACTTGCTTTGTCATAAGTGACGGAACAGAGGCTGCATCTGAGGGTAAAAGTGCTAAAGTATACACTTCCACAGAGGGAGCTGTAGAAAAGCCATTCATTACCTGGAAACATGCAGGACATATGCTTGATTTAGGTTGGGAGATTGGAGCACATTCTGCAATTCATCCTAAGTTTGCTGATTTGCATTCATTGGAAGGAGACGCAGGTGTTCTTAAAGAGGTTGAACATTCCAACGAAGTATTCAAACGAAGGATCGGTTTTATACCTCCCCACTTCGCCTATCCTAGTGGATCACGAAATGACAGGACGGATCAATTGTTAGCTACGGTTTATCGTTCACTGCGGCTGTGGCATTTCGACATGCCACCACGTTGGAATTTCACAGGTCTTAAAACCTCGTTGTTAGGATTGGAGTGCCAGAACATTGATAATACAGTCTCATTTGATGATTTCGTCAACATCTTTTCGAAAGCCATCGAGATTGAACGATAAAAACACAACCTTTGAAGAACATTAATGGAAATGACTTGAACAATAGACATATTGACTTAGAAGACGCATCAAATATCAGAGATTTGGGATGGTATCTCACCAAATTCGGGAAAAGTACCGTAGGTGGATTATTATTTAGGTCGGCCGGATTACATGAATTATCTGAAGTATCAGTAGCTATATTATTACACAGGGGAATTATTACAGATGTAGATCTTCGGAGAAGTGATCAAATTGATCGAAGACCGGACATATTAGGTATGTCAGATAAAATAAATTACGTAAAACGCCCTTTATACGAAAATGTTATTGAAGAATTACCGACATTCCTCGAAAAAAAATTGGAAGGTTCTTTAAAAAATAACCTTACCGCAATAGAAGATCGATATTATAAAATCTATATCGGATGGTTAGAAATTCATAAACCTGCTATCAAAGATATCCTAATAACATTATTTAACCCAGAAAATCTACCAGCCCTTTTCCATTGTGAAGCTGGTACAGACAGAACAGGTATCATATCAGCTTTGATTTTGAGCGTATGCGGCGTAGAAGATGAGTTAGTAGCAGAGGATTATGGACTAAGTGCAAAATGCTTAATCGACCGTTATTTTGAAGAACAGGCCCCACCAAACAAAAACAAAGAAAACTATACATGGCTTGATTACCAAAACGATTATTGCTCTCCGACGGTAATGTTAGGAATAATGGATTACATTAAAACCATTTATGGTGGAACAGAAAACTATATGATTTCTCTAGGTATAAATAAATCGGCGATAGAAACTTTTAAAGGAAAGTTTCTGTCGAGTTGAAAGCTCGGTGATCAGCGCATGTAACTCAAATAGTAATATGTGTTGTTAGGTATAAACTAGAGTCCATCATCTTTTATTAACTGGTTTGTGTATAATGTTCTGAAACTGATTGAGAACAGATGTGGGCGATAAAATACCAACTATATTGGAAGTAAATGATAGGACATATAATCTAGGAAGACGGATGAGGAAACTATACTAATGCCGGACAATATAGAACCGATTCCATTTTTAGTAGGAGCAGACTTCATTGAGCGTCGAAATGTGGCTTGGCGAATCGAAGTGGGAAAACCCGATACACGTAACCCACTTATAGAACCTCAAATGCCTTGGGATGATGGCGAAACATTTATGCATGGCACAGTTTTGCGGGATCCCACCGATGGATTGTGGAAAGCGTGGAGTACAGCGGCACCCAAAAGCACTTTTGATCGTCGACTTGTTTACTACCAAAGCAATGATGGTATTGATTGGCAAAGACCCGAAATGAATATTCACAGTTTTGGTGAATACGAACATACTAATATTCTTCTTGATTTCGACTCTGGAGGTACTTCAATATATGCAAACGTATTCGTTGATTCTGGCACTTCAAGCGAACATCGCTACCAGATGTATGTGTTACGGCGTCCGGAGGAACCAGATTATCAACAAAGCAAAGGTTTTGTAACTGGTTTTCAGAATCGACAAGGTAGTGAAGCAAGTAGTCGAGGTGTATACAGATACTATTCTTCCGATGGTATTTCATGGAAACCAGACGTGGGTCCCGTCCTCATCAATGACCCTAATCCGCTAGCTACCAATGGTACAGCCGATGGTTACTATATTTATCGTGATGATAATAACAAATATGTTATCTATCATAAAACTTTGATCGCCAGTCCTCCCGGGAGCATGATTCCGTACGAGCTTGGTGCGGGTAAAAGCAGGGTGCTTGTGCGACGAACCAGTGAAGATGGTATCCATTGGAGTCCACACGAACCATGCCTTACACCTGATTGGCGAGATCCTGCCGACACCCAGTTTATGGAAATGTCTGTTACCCCTATGGCAGGCGGGTATATTGGTATATTGACTGTATACCGTACTGGTAATCAGACTTTGGAATTTCAATTAGCAGCTTCGCGAGATGGCCGATACTGGTGGAGACCTGACCGACGCCCCTGTATTGTACAACCTCCACTTGGTGACTATGGAGGTGGAATGATGTGGGGCAGTCACCATCTCATTGAAGAGGGTAATTATCTTCATTACTATTATGGTGCTATGCAGGGTCTTCATGGTGATATGCTGAGTACCGAAGAGCTTGATCTCGCTCAGACAACAGGTAGTCAATTCAAAATGTTAGCTCCACTGGGGGGCGAATCATTGACTAGAATGTCCGGTGAGTTGTACGACCATGGTGCCATGTGCCGTGCGACTTGGATGAAAGGTAGGTTGTGGGCATTAGCAACAGCAGCTGGAGGCAACATGGAAGGATTTGCTACAACAACTGAAACGATGTGCCAAGGACAGGCCGTCGAAATTAATACACGAACCGTTAGTGACGGACAGGTTTTAGCAGAACTTGTAGACGCCAACGGTAACGTTCCAGCAGGTTTCAATAAAGAAAACAGTGACGGAGTCACTTCAGACACTTCTCGAATAAGGATGACCTGGGGTGGCGAGTCCAAAAGTCCTTCAAATGGCCTGCGTGTTAGGTTTTATATCAGACAAGCTTTTATTTATGGATTTCAATTTGTCGATGCTGGATAATTTTGTTTTAGTGACCACATGTGATATGTGAAAGGGAGAAGTGCAAATGGAATTAGGGATTGATTCAAGTAGTGATATTGGTAAGGTTATAACGGTTAGAGGGCGGGTTGATCCTGATTTGATTGGCATTACATTGATGCATGAGCATTTGTTTCTAGATTTGCGAAAAAATCATCTCCCACACTCTTTAGCCGTTAATATTCCTGGTCGATCGGAACCTTTAATTACTTCAGATGATTTTCCGGCAACCGAACTAGAAATTTGGGAGTCAAAGCTGGATTCCAAGAATCTTCATCTAGCTAACGCAATAGCTCCAATATCCGACAACTATCTGCTAACCGACGAAGCTGTGGCGATAGATGAAGTTAATAGTTTCAAAAAGAACGGAGGAGGGACTATTGTAGATGTCACTAGCATTGGATTAAAGCGTGATCCGGAAGCTCTCCGTAGAGTTTCTCAGGCAAGTGGGCTTCATCTTGTAATGGGTACTGGTTATTATCAGAAAGTTTTTCATCCAGAAGATATGGATGAACGTACTCTAGAAAATCTAACATCTGAGATTGTGCAGGATATAACCGTGGGTATTCGAGATACTGGTATACGTGCCGGGGTCATAGGAGAGATAGGAGTCAATGGGAATCCTATAACTTTAAATGAAGAGAAAAGTATTAGGGCAGCTACTCGTGCCAGCTTGTTAACGGGAGCTGCTATGACGTTTCACCGCGGTGGTACTGGATTAGAACGACACACAACACTTGATTTGGTAGGATCGGAGGGAGGTGATTTAGGTCGTGTGATCTTGGGCCACTCTGACGAAATAACAGATGATTTTGAACTTATGAAAGATTTACTTGAAAGAGGGGTTTATGTACAGTTTGATTTAATTGGCCGTGAGTTTGCGGTTAATTCGCTTGATGAGATGAATCCAGCGGCTAGTTGTGATTCTAGTGTTACCGATAAAGATGCAGTTGCAATATTGAAGCTAATCGATGCTGGATTTGGAGACCGAATACTTCTGTCACACGATGTTTGTTGGAAAACTCATTTACGAAAGTATGGTGGGTTTGGATATTCTTTCATTATAGAAAAATTCTTGCCATATCTGCGGGAAATAGGAGTTGAGGAGTATCAAATAAATATGATGATGATAGAAAATCCAAAACGTATCTTGCCATTTGTCTCGCCTCAGACAACATTTGCATAATCAAATCATATCTGACCTAGCAGGGTTAAAGTCAAAGAGGGCTTTATATATTGAGGGTATATGCTAAACCTAATGTTAAATTGGAAATGAACAGGAATCACTTTGGGAATATAGGTAGGCTACTGGTCTGTATCCATACCCTCATAGGGGATTACATATATTTTCTATTGATTCTATCAAAGCGTGTAATTAATTAGCTAATTATTATTTTTTATATTTTTAATGTATGCTTTTAACCGATAACGTCATGTATTTCACCTAGTAGCTGTTTTATATGGACGCTTTTTGCCATGCCAAGTATTCGATTGTCTGTTTTGTTTGCTATATGAAGTGGTTTTATGTTTTCTTTGTGTTGGTTTCCTGAAATTTGAAGACTTGTTTAAAGGATCGAATCCTTCATAGTTAAATTCATTTAACCGTTTCCGTGCAATTGATTTACCAAGAGCCTTTTCAATA